>JANMNW010000209.1:0-2615 GCA_031368515.1 Chloroflexota bacterium | reverse complement strand
GGCTCGCGGGTGACATCGGGAATATCGGACGGCGCTTCCGCTTCCCGCGCTTCAAGCTCGGGCAAGAGCTCCTGTGCGCGCTGCCAGGCTGCTACGGTTGGGAACGAATGCGTGCTTGTGTTTGTTGATGAGGCCGGTTGGGCGGCGTTGGCGCTGTGGTCCTCTGCGCCATCAAGCACATCCAGCCGCAGGATGCGATGGCTGTAATCGAGCGTGGGTCCGAGCACCTGTCCGCCCGGAATGTCTTTAAACGCCGCCGAGATGCGTCGCACGGTTAGCATGCTGTCGGTCGAAATCGGATGGGCGGAGGTCAGCCGCGGCTGTGTGCTGCGAAATGCGCGCAGCATCAGCACGGCTTCATACAGGTCGCCGCCGCACTGCGCCAACGCCAGCGCCGCAAGCTCCGGCGAATAGAGCGATCCTTCGCCCATAATGCGATCGATCATGTACGGCATGCTGCGTTCAATCTCGCGCACCGCCTCCAGCGTCAATGGCGCTTTGAGATCGTGATACAGCTGTTCGGCGTTCTGAATTGCGCCTTCGCCTCCGCGCGCGGCTACATACATGGCTGCACCATCGTTGTGCGGGGCAGGCCCATGACCTGTCCGCGTGAAATCAGAAACACATCGACGCCCAGCGGATAGTGAATCAAGCGCTCGCGCACCTGCCAAAACGCCGCGGGCAGATTGGCCACGCGAATCTGCCGTTCGCCCAAAATGCCGGGCCCGCTCAGATTCAGCGTCGTGGGCTCGGGCGCGTCAAAATCGCAGCCGATGATCAGCGTGGCGCTGTTGTCAGGATATTCAAAATCACCAACGCTGGCTTGTTCAAGCAGCGGCAATTCGTCGTTGGCGAGCTCCGAGAAGAACACATAGCTGGCGCTGGCGACTGGCTTGTTGCGCGCGCCCGTGGGGCGCAATCGCTGCTCAAGCGCCTCATCGCCGGTGTAGAAGCTGCTCTCAAGATCGAGCAATGCACGTCCGACCGCGGCCAGTGACTCATGGGTTTGGGTCAAACCCGGCAGGGTTTGCAGCGCGCCGGGGTAGCTGAGCGCCCACATCAGCGCCAAATAGACATCACGCGCCTCGACTTCATGTGGCGGCTGCGTTGGCGCCATGCCGGATGCGAACATTTAAAAAGTCTCCATTTCGACGCGGGTCGATTCAACTTTGAGCGCCAATGCAGACGCCTGCGCTACAAGATCGGCGCGGGTGCTTTCGACAAAGCTCAATATGGCGTTGCGCTGCACGCCCGCGCGCAAGGCGCCGTCAAACAGCGCAATGGCTAGCGCCTGTTGCAGATCACGCCCTAGGCACGCGCCATAGCCCTCAATGCCGTGCGCGTCCAGCCGGACATGGGCTTCGGCCATCAGCACTTCGCCGAGGTGAAAAATCGTGCCGTGCACTGTGTCGGTCGCCGGCAACATCACGATGCCGGTTCGATTGCTTAGAACGGTTACCGGGCCAAAGGCGTCCAGCAGCGATTCAGCCAGCCGCTTGAGGGCAGGGGCGGGTGCTTGGGAAAGAACTGATATCGGATCGAGGGTGTCGTTCACGAATCATAAAAACTCAAGCGGCGCTGAGGCGATGCCTTTGCGCCGCTTGAGTCTGCTGTGCCTCTATTTGAGTTTGCTCAAATCGAGCTTGAGCAGGCGGGCGGCATCGCGCAGGCCATTGAAGAACTGGTCGGTGTTCTTGAGCTTGAGCGTCGGGAACTCTGTGACCGGATCGACATACCACTGCCGATAGCTGGCCACCAGCGCCGGGTCTTTTTTCACATCCAACAACGCAGCTTTGATCGTCTCCTTGAATGGCGCAGGCAGCTCGTCGCGCACGCCAAACGGCGTGTTCGGGATGGGATCGCTGTAGCCGAAGATCACCAGCTGCCCTTCCTTGCAGGCGGCATATTTGGCGGCGATCTCAACAGGTGTCCGGCGGCGGTTGATGCCGTCGGCAAATCCACAGGTGTCCACCTGGCCGCCATTCGACATGGCATACAGGTTGTCCTCGAAATTGGCGCCGGCATCGACTTTGCCATTCCACACGGCCACAGCCGCGCTCTGATGGCTGCCGGCGTAGATCGCCTCCATGTCTTTTTCAGGGTCGATCTTGGCCTTAAGCAGCGCCGTGCGCGGGATCAGGTTGCCGCTGGTCGAAGCAGGGTCGACAAACGCAAATTTCTTGCCGCGCAAATCGCTGATTTTGCTGATGCCTGAGCCCTTTTTGGTGAAAAACACGCTGTAGTAGAAGGGCGATTCTTTGGGGTTGTAGACGGCGGTTCGGCCGGCCACAACGCGCGGGTAAATGCCAACGGCCAGCGGGTCGACTTTGGTCTGACTGGACGCCAGCACATGCGCGAACGGCCCCACTTCCATGGCGTCGACAAACTTGTTGCGCAGCGCTTCGATGACCGCGCTGTAGCTGGTGCCGGTGATAACCGTGACAGGAATGCCCAGTTTGTTGGCCAGATACACGCGGAAGGGCTCGAATGACTTTTTTGTTTGCTCGGCGTCCGAACCTGCGAAGAGACCCATCTTGAGCTCGCTGGGCGACTGGTTGAAGTTAAGGGCGAAGGTCTTGCCCGATAGCGCCGAGGCGGCCACTGTGCCCGCGCTT
>JANMNW010000166.1:0-7704 GCA_031368515.1 Chloroflexota bacterium | reverse complement strand
TGTGTAGAAACGCCTATTGCTCGCAGTCCGGCTCGATTTCAGCTTTCCCTCGCGATCCCACTTTTGCAGCGTCTTGATCGCAACCCCAGTTAATCGCGAGAATTCACCCGTCTTGAATGTCTCCATTCGCGCATATTATATCATATTGTTCACATTGTCTAGACTGAATCTATTCTCCTGCGGCGACAGGCCGGATTGTAGGCCCTAAGCCTGTGTGCGGCCTGTCAACCAGCTGACGTTTTGCCGAACTCATGCGGCTTGTCCGCACGGCGCCTGCAGCATCACTCGCGTCCCATGCCCGACCGATCCTTCGACCCGCAGCTCGCCACCGATCACGGCAAGCATCGTGCTGTGCAGCGTCAGGCCGTGCGCGCGATCGCCCGGCGCGTCCACAACAGCGTTCAGCCCGACGCCATCGTCGGCGACCGTTAAGAGTAATCGACCCTCGCTCAGGTTTAGCAGCAGCTGCAGATGCAGCGCGCGCTGTTCTTTTCCGCGGCCATAGCGCGCGGCATTGCGCACAGCTTCGCGCGCTGCGTAATAAAGCACTTCGGCTGTCACAGTGGGCAAAGCACAGGCGGCGGCTTCGGCCCCTGGCGAAAACTCAACTGTCATCTGGTCAAATTCAATGGCGAACTCCTCGGCCAGCAGCTTGCGCAACGCTTCCGTCAGTCCCCGTTCGTGCGTAGCCGGCGTCGGCAACTCACGCAGCAATCCCGACAAGTCGCGATGTACGGCGCTGAGCGCGCGCACGGCGTCGGCATCGCTTGTCGTCAGAAGCGCCGCATGCACGCGCGGCAGCACCTCATCGTGAACGACGCGGCGAAAGCGCCGGTCGGCCACTCCGCTCTCGGCCATGCGCTCGCGCTGCAATGTCATCAGGCGCTGGGTCAAGTTTCGCGACGCCCACACATCCAGCAAGCGTTCTGCGTGCGCCCGCGCGATCTCAAGCTGCTCGTGCGTGAACAGGCCATCGTTCGCCTCCTCGCCCAGCAACAGCACGCCGGCCAGCCCGCCCGATCCGCGCAACGGCACGGACCAGGCAACGGCGAGTTGAAACGCCGCGGCGGCCAATGGTGCCGGAGCGTCAGCATCGGCGGCGATCACCGGCATGGCCGTCAGGTCGGGCGCGTCGGCCGGATGCTTGAGCGCCAGAGCCGGCTGCGGCGCAAGCAATGGCGCCAATATGCCAAGCGGCAGCAGATAGCCGCGCCGCGCGCGCAGCACGCCGGCGCACAATGCTGAAAACTCCGCCTGCGCAGCGGCACGCCCGTCGTCTGGGTCGCCCAGCGCACGGGCGACAGTCGCCGGTCGGCGAGTCAACGCCGCAATGTGACGATCGCGCAACACCGCGCTTCTCCAGTTCAGCAGCGCATAGAACACCGCGATCACCGCCGCGGCGACGACTGCCCCAAACACCGGTCGCACGCGCAATGTCAGCGCAGCGCTTATCGCAAGCGCAAAGCCTGCTGCCAGAATGCATACATTGCGCCAGTTGCGGCGCAATTCGTGGCGCGGGATCATATGGCCGCTAAACACCTCATAGGCAACGATGCCACGGCCCAGGCAAATGACCGCGGCGCTGATGAGCGACGACACGCCAAGATCAAATGCCGCCAGTTCAACCGTGTAGCCCACGTAGAACTCGGTCAGCGTGCCGGACGCGCCGCGGTCGAACACCCACAGCAACCCGGCCGCGACACACAGGCTGACAATCAGCAACAACGCCGACGTCGCCATCAGCCAGGGATGCGCGCGGCGGCGCGCATGCAGGCCCGAACCGTCGCCGTCAACTTGCGCGCGCTCCGCGGGCTCGGGCCGGCGCAGCGCAAGGATCGACAGCAGCATGCATAGCACGATGTTCACCGGATACGCGATGGCGAACAGCGGCATCACCGCGCGCAGCCCTGCGCCGGGCCGGGTTTCGATCCACCATGGCGCGGGCAACAACTCAATCAGCGGCGTCGCCGCGGCATTGGCCGGCAACGGAGTCGAGGCAAGAAACGACAGCAGCACAAACACCGTCAGCGCGGTGGCGAGGACAAACGCCAGCGCTTCCGGTCGCCGGCGTGGTGCAAACACATAGGGCACGCGCAGCATGCGGCTGTAGTTGCCATTGCCCGTGATAAAGCCCGCATACCAGAGCGTCATGCCATACCAGCAATACGGCAGCGCGATCACCGGAATCCAGCCCAACGGCCACCAGACCTGCAAATTGGCGTTGACCAGATCAAAGCTGCCGCTGACGACCGCCGCGTGCCCGGCAAAAAACAGCCCGCCGCCGGCAACCACCGCACCGGCAAGCCAGATGCCCCAGCGCGGCCGCGCGGCGTTGAGCGCGATCGTCAGCCCAAGCCAGGCCAGCACGATCATGTTGAACAACGAGACGGCGACGAGCGCCCAGTTCAGCGCCGGGATGTGCGTCATCGCAGCGACACCGGATGCGCGTTGCCGGCGTCGTCCCAACGCAGCAGACGGCCCTGATGAAAAATCATCGCCGCGCGCGTGCGGGCGACTTTCTCATCGGTGGTCGAATCGGCCAGGCCCCAAGCCGCGTAGATCTGGCCGTTGACTCTGCTGATCGTGCGCTTGTCTTTGAAGCCCATGCGCGCGGCGATCTGCTCGTTGGTCATGCCCTGCGCCAGCATGTGCGCCACCTCGCGCTCGTTGGGCTCCAGCAGCGCCAGCGGCGATTGCGCGTCGCGCGCGCGCACTTCCTCGACGCGCTCGGCGATTTCGGGATCGACAAAGCTTTTGCCTGCCACGGCATCGCTGAGCAACGGCACGATCATCTCGGGCAACAGGTAGTTGCTTTTGCGCACATACGCATAGTGGGTCAAGATGCCGGAATTGCGAAAGGCGCGGAAGTAAGCGTCGTCATCCTGTATCGAATAGAAAACCATGGGAATGCGCGGAAACTCGCGGCGCAGCGCGACGGCGGCGTCGATGCCGCTCATCGCGTCGGCCAGCTGCACGTCCATGAGCACGGCATCTGGCGCGGCCGGCGCGGACAGGCACCAGCGCAACGCCGCTTCGCCGGAGGCGCAGGCGTATGTCACCCGCAGCGCGGCGGTGCGCTCCAGCCCGGCTTGCAGCGCCGGCCGCAGGGCATCGTTGTCTTCGACGAGGAGAACATTCATGGGTGCTGAGTGCTGAGCGCTGTGTCCCGAGTCCTGAGTCCTGAGTCCTGAAGGTAATCCAATTTGCCTAACTCGCTGTTTAAGCCTCGTATTAGTTAGCTCGGGACTCGGGACTCGGGACACAGCGCTCAGGACTCTCTTCCGATTGAAATTATCCGTCAAGCACCCGGGTGCTTTCCGGGCGGCACGCAGGCGGTCGACGGATGACAAGGCGCTGGCTAGGCTGTTGGCATGCGACAAAACACTCACGCTTACCCGATCGTGCCCATCTACATCCCCGCCCTGGTGTGTGGCATGAGCAACGGACATATCGCCATTCACTCCGGCGACCTGGTCACAACCGCCGCGCTGGTGCTGGGTTCCACGTTGTTGCTCAGCATGTTTCAGCCCGGTCGCGCCTGCTTCACGCGCTGCTGGTCGGCGTGAGCATTCCGGCCGGTCTGGCGCTGGCGCAGGTGAGCGGCCAGCAACCGGCGTTGGGCGTCGACCCGGCGCTGGCCATGCTGCTGCCGGTGCTGGCGCCGGCCGGCATCGGCGCGGCGATCGGCGCACTGCTGTGGCGAGGAGGCGCGCGCGCGTCATGAAAGTCAAGATGATCTTGCCGGCGTTGACCGAAGCCACATCGCCGTTTTTTCGCCCGATCAAGTACTCGCTCTTCCCGCCGCTCGGGCTGGCTACATTGGCGGCGTATCTCGACCCAAATGACGCGGTCGAGCTGGTCGACGAGCACGTCGAAAAAGTGTCGCTGGACGACCGGCCTGATCTGGTCGTCATACAGGTCTACATCACGTCGGCCTATCGCGCCTATGCCATCGCCGATCACTACCGCGCGCGCGGCGTATTCGTGGCGCTGGGCGGGCTGCATGTCACATCGTTGCCGGACGAGGCGGCGGCGCACGCCGACGTGATTTTTCTCGGGCCGGGCGAAGACATCTGGCCGCAATTTCTGGCCGACTTTCGCGCCAAACAACCGCGCGCCCGCTACGTTTCAAAGACACGCACGTTGATCGGTGCGCCCAAAGTGCGGCGCGAGTTGATCAAGCGCCATCTGTATTTGGTGCCCAATTCCATCGTGGTGTCGCGCGGTTGCCCGCACGTGTGCGACTTTTGTTACAAAGAGGCGTTCTTTCGCGGCGGCAAATCGTTTTACACGCAGGCGGTCGATGACGCACTTGCCGAGATCGAGCGCCTGCCCGGCGCGCATCTGTATTTTTTGGACGATCACATTCTGGGCAACCCGAGCTTCGCGGCAGCGCTGTTCGATGGCATGCGCGGCATGGGCCGCTTGTGGCAGGCGGCGGCCACCGTCAAATCGGTGCTCGAAGGCGATCTTATCGAGAAAGCCGCCGCGGCCGGTCTGCGCAGCCTGTTCGTTGGGTTCGAAACGCTCAACGAAACGAACCTGCGCGAGCAGCGCAAGCATCAAAACCTCAATCGCGATTACGCCGCCGCCATCAAGCGGCTGCATGGGCTTGGCGTCATGGTCAACGGCAGCTTCGTGTTCGGCATGGACGAGGACGATGCCAGCGTCTTCGCCCGCAGCGTAGATTGGATCGTGCGGCAGGGCATCGAGACAGCCACATTTCACATCATGACGCCTTACCCCGACACCGCGCTTCACAAGCGCATGCAGGCGGACGGGCGCATGCTGCACAGCAACTGGGACTTATATGACACGCGACACGTCGTCTATAGGCCGGCGCAGCTTTCAGCCGAGCAGCTGGAGCGCGGCTACTGGTGGGCGTATCGCGAGTTCTACAGCTGGTCGAACATTCTGCGCGGGGCAATGAGCAAGCCGACGCCGGCCAACGCGCTGCGCCACGCGGCGTATGCCGGCGGCTGGAAGAAATTCGAGCCGATGTGGGATGCGGTGATCCGGGCCAAACGCGTCTTGCATTTACTGCCGATGCTTGAGACAATCCTGGCCGGCTTCGGGCGAAACCCCGCCAAACTGTCACACGCCGCGAGGCCAGAATTGACACCCAGCATCACCCATGATTCGATTTAAGTTCAATCCAGCAGGACTGATTTTGCTTGCATCCACCATCGTCATCGTCATCCTCGGCACAAGCGTCTTTGCGATGCAGGATCAACTGCTGATGATGCTGGTCGGCGCTGTGCTGATTCTGGGCGACATGGCGCTGCGCCTGCGCAAGCGCGGCCTGGACAAGTGGCTCACACGGCCGGACGCCGGTGGTCATCTGTTTAGCGTACCAGTCTGGATCGTCGGCGCGGTACTCTTTGTGATCAACCTGATCGTGCGCATTACCGGCGCGCGACCCTGACACCTATCCCAGCGCCACATCGAGCAACATCATCACCGCAAAGCCGATCAGCGCACCCAACGTAGCCAGATCGCCATGGCCACTGGTCTGCGACTCCGGGATCAGCTCTTCGACGACGACAAAAAACATCGCGCCGGCGGCAAAGCTCAGCGCATAGGGCAGCAGCGGGCGCATCGTCAACACCGCTGCGGCGCCCAAAACGCCCGCGACCGGCTCGACCAAAGCCGAGAGCTGGCCATACCAAAAGCTGCGCCCTACCGACATGCCCTCAGCGCGCAGTGGCATAGCAACGGCGATGCCCTCCGGAAAGTTTTGCAGGCCAATGCCGATGGCGAGGCCGATCGCGGCGGATAACGATGCCTCCGGCAACCCACTCGCAACCGCACCAAACGCCACCCCGACGGCCAGCCCTTCAGGGAAGTTGTGCAGCGTGATGGCCAGCACCAGCAGAGCACTGCGCTTCAGGCCGGTCGGCACGCCTTCTACCTGCGCGAGAGGCAACCCGGGGTGCAAATGCGGCAAGATTTTGTCAATCGCAAAAAGTCCGAATCCGCCAACGAGAAATCCGACAGTAGCCGGCAACCATGCCGGCTCATGCATCTGCTGAGCCAGCGCGATGGCCGGCGCAAGCAGCGACCAAAAGCTCGCGGCGATCATCACGCCAGCGGCAAAACCCAACATCAGCGCGACTAGACGCGCGCTCACGTTGCGCGTGAACAACACCATCGAGGCGCCCAGCGCCGTTACAAACCACGTGAACAATGTCGCGGCCAGCGCCTGTGCGATCGGACTCCAAGCCGCAAACGGCATATCAATCAATCTTGTCGTAGGCCATCAGCGTGAGAAACTCTTTGAAGTCGTCCGACAACACGAGCGTATCGACAATCTGGCGCGCCTCGGCAAAGCGGCCTTTGGCAAACACCGCCTCGCCATAGGCGGCTTTGACCTTGGCCATTTCTTCGTCGGCGAAGGCGCGATACAACTCGGCGGTGATCTTGCGGCCGTCGTCCAGCACGCCGCGCGGGCTGTGAATCCATTGCCACAGCTGCGCGCGGGAGATCTCGGCTGTGGCCGCGTCCTCCATCAGGTTGAAGATGGCGACGGCGCCGTTGCCGCGCAGCCATGCCTCAATGTACTGAATCGCCACGCTGATATTGTTGCGCACGCCGGCCTCGGTGATCTTGCTGTTCGGAACGTCGAACGCGATCAACTGCGACGCCTGCACCCGCACGTCGTCGCGCAAGCGCTCTTTCTGGTGCGGCTTGTCGCCCAGTTTTTCGTCAAACACCGCCTTGGCCACCGGCACCAGATCGGGATGCGCCACCCAGGTGCCATCAAAGCCGTCGTTGCTTTCGCGCAGCTTGTCCTCGCGCACCTTGGTCAGCGCCACTTCGTTGACAGCCGGGTCTTTGCGGCTGGGGATGAACGCAGCCATGCCGCCGATGGCGTGTGCGCCATGCTTGTGACAGCTGCGCACCAACAGCTCGGTGTAGGCGCGCATGAAGGGCACGGTCATCGAGACCTGCACGCGATCGGGCAGCAGCATATCCTGCCGCCGGAATTTTTTGATCGTGCTGAAGATATAGTCCCAGCGACCGGCGTTCAACGCGACGATGTGCTCGCGCAGCACATACAGAATCTCCTCCATCTCAAACGCGGCCAGGATCGTCTCGATCAGCACCGTGCACTTGATCGTGCCGCGCGCCAGGCCAAGCTCGTCCTCGGCGAAATTCATCACATCGTTCCACAACTGCGCTTCTTTGTGGCTTTCGAGTTTGGGCAGATAGAAGTAGGGTCCGCTGCCCTTGTCCAGCAAGCGGCGCGCGTTGTGAAACACATACAGGCCAAAATCGAACAGCGAGCCTGACACCGCTTCGCCGCCGACCAGCACGTGCTTCTCACTCAAGTGCCAGCCGCGCGGCCGAATCAGCAGCGTGGCAACCGTGTCGTTGAGCTTGTAGCGCTTGCCTTCAGGCGATGTGAATTCGGCGGTTCGCTCGATCGCATCGCGCAAATTAATGTGGCCCTGAATCATGTTGGCGAACGTGGGCGAGTTGGCGTCTTCGAAGTCGGCCATGAACATGTCCGCGCCGGAGTTGAGCGCGTTAATCAGCATCTTGCGCTCGGTCGGGCCGGTGATCTCGACATGGCGGCGCTGCAGATCGGCCGGGATGCTTCCGACGCGCCACTCCATGTCGCGCACGTAAGCGGTCTCGGGCAGAAAGCCAGGCTTGACGCCGCTGTCGATCTCTTTCTGCCGCTCGGCGCGGCGCGCCAGC
>JANMNW010000101.1:0-15590 GCA_031368515.1 Chloroflexota bacterium | reverse complement strand
GTTCTGGGTTGCGTTGGTTGTGGTGTGGCTCACTGGGTTTGGGACGTTGTATGTGGGGCCGTTCATTACCTAATGCACACTGCTTTTCGCTCCGACCGCCGCGCGCTGTGGCTTATTCTGCTGGCAAGCCCGCTGGTCTGGTGCTTGTACTTCTCGGTGGTCTATCTGCTAGCCGAGGCGGGCTGCGCCATCAACATTCCGTGGCTGAAATTTGAAGTGGCGGGGTTGCCGGGGCTGTCGGTGGTCGTTATTGCATCAACGGTCATCGCATCCTTCGCCACGCTGTACTACGGCGGGCGAGCCATGCGCGTGTGGCGAGCCAACAAGCCAACTGTCGCGCAATCGGCAGAACCGCCTGCGCACGAGCGCAACCAATTCATGGCGTTGGCCGGGTTTTTGCTCAGCGCCTTGTTTTTGGCATCCACGCTTCTCATGGGCGTGCCTGCACTGGTGTTGCAACCATGCGTGTAAGCATTGTGTATCGCCTCCGTGTTTGCCTTGCGCTTGTCACCGCGCTCATCGTCGCACCCCGCGCCGTGCTGGCCCACGCAGGTGAGCCACCCGCCCCGCACGATTTGCTGGACGCCTGGAACTGGAACCCCCTGCTGTGGCTGGGCCTGTTGCTGATGACGTGGGGCTACTTGCGCGGGGTGCAAGCCCAGCGCCAACTGCGCGGCAATTCCGGCGCGCCCCGTTGGCGCACGGTGGCCTTCTTTCAAGGGCTAGCCGCGCTGTTCATCGCGCTCATCTCTCCGGTGGATGCGCTGAGCGACGCGCTGGCTTCGGCGCACATGATGCAGCATATGCTGCTGGTCATCGTGGCTGCGCCGCTGTTAGCGATCAGCGTGCCGGTTAGCACGCTGTTGTTGGGGTTGCCCGTCTCTGTGCGCTATGCGCTGGGCCGGACGTGGCGACACATGGACATCGCCCGCGTGGGTTGGCGCTGGCTGAGTGTGCCCGCGGTCGTCTGGTTGCTGCATGCGGGTCTTCTGTGGCTGTGGCACGCCTCGGCCTTTTATGAGGCAGCCCTGCGCGACGAGTTTCTTCACGTCTTAGAGCACGCCAGCTTCTTCAGCACCGCCCTCCTCTTTTGGCGCATGGTGTTGCACGTGCCCGCGCACAAGGGGCTGGGGCAGGGCTTCGGCATCTTTTGCGTGTTTACGATGGTGCTCATTACCGGTTTGTTGGGCGCGTTGATGACGTTTGCGCGCACGCCGTGGTACGCCGCTTACTTCGATACGACTCGGGCGTGGGGGTTGACACCACTTGAGGATCAACAACTCGCGGGCGTCATTATGTGGGTGCCGATGGGCCTGGTTTACACGGCGGTGGCCCTAGCGCTATTCGTCAAGTGGCTGGCAACCGCCGAACGCGCCGCGCAACAACGTGAGGGGAACTTGAACACGCCCACGGTGATGCGTGAGTAAAAAGGCATCGAGCGTTACGACTCCCGCAAAGTCGTGCCCGGCGACGACCCAAGCAAGCTTGGGCTTAGCACGCGCGTCGAATTAAGTTGATGGGCGATTGCGCATATATCCCCGCTTCTTGGGGGTATATGCACAATCGCCTAATCAGATTATTCTGACACGACTCCCTTAGTCGCCAGGCAATCTACGTCTTGGTGTGCCTGGGGTTCATCAAATTGGCGGCGTGCGCCTCCGCCCCGCGCCAGCGTGGCAAGCCCAGGTGGGCGCAGGCGACCCCGAGCGTGGCCGCGACCTGATGCGCAGCTACGACTTGTGCTGGCTTGTTCTGGCTATTTGACCTTATCCGTCGGCGATGGCAAAATCGCTCAAGGTCGCTGAGAGGTTTCGACAGTGATTCTGAGAGCCGACTCCTCTGGATTGATCAAATAGCCAGTACAGGGCTTCCTTATCCAGAACTGACGTTAAATAAGGCGTAGCTTTGAATCTTGGGTCAAAGCGCACTCCGCAAGCAAGGAAGGCATTGAATGCAACAGACAAATCCGGATATTTCGCGTCGACGATTCATCAAACTTGCTGGACAGGCGGTGGGCAGTGCAATGACAGTGGAGGCGGCGCAATTAGGCCTTGACTTGCATAAGACAGCGGGACGCGTCAAACCCGAGCAGATCAAACAAGGCAGGGAAGTTGCAAGTGTGTGTCCATATTGCGCAGTTGGCTGCGGTCAGATCGTTACCGTCAAGGATGGCGCGATCAAGGATATTCAAGGTAATTACGACAGCCCCATCAGCGCCGGAACGCTCTGTCCGAAAGGGGCTGCTTCTTATCAGCTGGCCGTAAGTCCAAACCGCTGGACCAAGGCCCGCTACCGCGCCCCGGGCACAGATTCCTGGCAGGAAATCCCACTTTCCAAGGCGATGGACATGATCGCCGACCGCGTGCGCAAAACACGCGAAGCCAATTGGGTGGAGACAGCGACGATCGGCGGAACCATAAAGCCGGTGAATCACACCCTGGGCATTTTCTCGCTCGGCGGCGCCACCATTGATGACGAGTGGAACTATCTGCATCAGAAGTCGATGCGCGCACTTGGCATCGTAGCAGTCGAAAATCAAGCCCGCATTTGACATAGCTCCTCCGTCCCCGGTCTGGGGACAACCTTTGGCCGCGGTGCGGCCACTACCTTTGCGCGCGATCTGGTCAATTCCGACCTGGTTGTCATCATGGGCAGCAATATGGCGGAATGCCATCCCGTCGCTTTTCGCTGGGTCATGAAAGGCAAGGAGAAGGGCGGCAAGCTTATCCATATCGACCCGCGCTTTACACGCACAAGCGCCATGGCGGACAAACATGTTGCCATTCGCGCCGGCAGTGACATCGCATTTCTTGGCGGCGTGGTGAACTGGCTGATAAACAACCCGCGCTGGCTGAACAGCGAGTTTCACCATTCATATGTTCAGAATTACACCAACATCGCGACGCTCATTGACGGAGATTTCAAGGACACGGAAGATCTTGACGGTGTATTCAGCGGGTTGTCCGAAGATGCCAAGAGTTATTCAGGCAAGACTTGGCAATATCAACGTGATGCTTCCAGCAGCACTGCGCAGGATCAGATTGAGGAAAAAAACTATCAGGACATGCTGAAGAATCGCCTGCCCGGTGTGCTAAAAAGCGATCCATCCTGGCAGGACCCGAACAGTGTGTTTCAGATCCTCAAGCGTCACTATCAACGCTATACGCCGGAGATGGTGTCACGGGTCTGCGGATGTTCGGAGGAACAATTTCTGGCCGTCTGTGAAATGCTGCTGCAAAACAGCCAGCGCCACAAGACCAGCGCATTCGTCTATGCGGTGGGTTGGACGCAGCACACTGTGGGCGTGCAGCTCATTCGCATCGCCGGCATCGTCCAATCGCTGCTGGGCAATGCCGGCCGGCCGGGTGGCGGGATTCTTGCGTTGCGCGGCCACGCCAGCATTCAGGGCAGCACCGACATTCCCACCTTGTATCACTCCTGGTCCGGCTATCTGGCCGCGAAAGACGTGCGCCGCAGCCACGACACATTGAAAGAGTACATCCTTAATGAAAGTCACACAACCAGCTTTTGGAGCAACACACCCGCCTACACAGTGAGTTTGCTCAAGGCATGGTTTGGCGACGCAGCCACTCCCGAAAACGATTTTGGCTATGGAGCACTCCCGGCCATTACCGGCGACCATTCAATTCTCCCGATGTTCGTGTTGATGCAATTGGGAGGCGTCAAGGGCATGCTGTGCATCGGACAAAACCCGGCCGTGGGCGGACAAAATGCCGAATTTCAACGCCAGGGAATGGAGAAGCTCGAATGGATGGTGGTGCGCGACTACTTCGAGACAGAGACTGCGGCGTTTTGGAAGCGCCCTGGTGTTGATCCAAAATCCATCCAGACCGAGGTGTTCTTTCTTCCGGCAGCACATGCCGCCGAATGCGATGGCACGTTCACCAACACCAGCCGGCTTTTGCAAAAGCATGACAAAGCCGTCGATCCACCCGATGATGCCCGCAGCGATCTTTGGTTCACCTGGCATCTGATCAACCGCATGAAGCAGGCGTATGCAAACAGCACAAACCCGCGTGACTGGGCGATTCAAAATCTCCTTTGGGACTATCTTGACGAGGGAGAAAACCGCAAACAGGGCTGGTCGATTCTGGATGAGCCCAGCGCCGACCGTGTGCTTCGGGAGATCAACGGCTACACCTGGGCGGACAAAAAACAGGTGCCGGGATTTAGCGCGCTCAAGGACGACGGCTCAACGGCGTGCGGCTGTTGGATTTACAGCGGTGTCTTCCCTGCAGAAGGACTGAATCTCGCCGCCGCGCGCATCAGCGATGACTATGTCTCGCCGGGTTGGGGCTTTGCCTGGCCGGCAAACCGTCACATTCTTTACACGCGCGCCAGCGCCGACCCCGCCGGCAATCCATGGAGCGAAAGCAAGAAGTACACCTATTTCGATGCCGCCGCCGACAGCGGCACCAAGGAC
This sequence comes from Chloroflexota bacterium, assembly GCA_031368515.1. Lineage (GTDB taxonomy): Bacteria > Chloroflexota > Anaerolineae > J036 > Brachytrichaceae > CANJQH01. Next base: position 11,146 of record JANMNW010000101.1, on the reverse strand, counting down.
GCGGAAGGGAAACCGGTCATCGGCAAATGGATCAACGCGTTTGGCGACGGAATTGATTTTCCAACGGCCAAAAGACCCGACGCACCTGCGGATCCAACGGCGGTCGGTGTCGCTTGGCAACCAGGCACCGCGCCGGCGATCCTTCGACAAGACGGAAAATTCTGGTTGTTTGCCCCAAGCGGCACGGTGGATGGGCCTCTGCCCACGCATTACGAACCTTGGGAGTCTCCCGTAAACAATCCGCTCTATAAGCAGCAACGCAACCCGGTGGCAAAAAACTGGCCAGTGAAGGGCAACAGATATCACGAACCAGGTGTCGACAGTGCGGCCTATCCGCTCATCATCAGCACCTACCGCCTCACCGAGCACTATCTTGCCGGCGGCATGAGCCGCTGGCTGCCCTGGCTGGTCGAACTGATGCCCGAGCTGTTTGTGGAAATGTCACCCCAGCTCGCCGCGGAGCGTGGAATCGTGAATGGCGAGGTAGTTACAGCCTACACCGTGCGCGGCGAAGTGCAGGGACGGGCACTCGTCACCAGCCGGATGAAAGTCTTCCAGATAGATGGCCGCACGGTGCATGGCATTGGAATCCCCTGGCACTGGGGCTATATGGGCCTTGCAAAAGGCGATGTCGCAAATGACATCGTTTCGCTCGTTGCCGATCCAAATGTGACCATACACGAAGGCAAAGTCTTTAGCGGCAACCTGCGCAAGGGACCGCGTTCAAAACTCGCGCCCCAGCTTTTTCAAGACCACGTGGCACAGGACACGAGTTCGGAAATTACTGCGGACGACGTTCGATTCGAGTCCTATCTGGGCGATGTAGAGAATAGTTGATAGCGCGGGTTTCAGAGACACCATGACAAAAGGAATGTTTGTTGACACCTCGGTCTGCATAGGCTGCAAGGCTTGCCAGGTGGCGTGCAAGCAGTGGAATGAGCTGGGAGAGGAACCCTCGCATTTTGAATATGAGGCAGGCCTTCCGTCAAAGCCCATCAACTTCACCGGCGACTCCTACAACAACACAGGCTCGCTATCCGCCTATGACTGGCGCGAGGTCAAGTTTATCGAACAGGGGTCGGTGCTCGCGGGCAACATGGCCTGGCTGATGATGAGCGACTCGTGCAAACACTGCACACACGCCGGTTGTCTTGAGGCCTGCCCCACGCACGCAATCGTTCGCACCGATCTTGGCAACGTGATTGTGCAGCAGGACGTCTGCAACGGATGCCGCGATTGCATCGCGGCATGTCCCTTTGACGTGATCAGCTTTAATCATCAAACGGGAAAAGTCAACAAATGCACTTTGTGCAACGACCGGATCCACAATGGCCTGGAGACCGCCTGCGCAAAAGTATGTCCGACGGACTCCATCGTATATGGCGATGTTGATGCGCTTCGCACGCAGGCTGCGGCGCGCGTGCAAGCGCTGAAAAGACAGGGGTTCAACAAGGCGCACATCTATGGCGACACCGATATTCTCGGCGGTTTAAATGTGTTCTACCTGTTGCTGGATGAACCGGAAGTGTATGGCCAGCCCAGGGCGCCACAGCTGCCGGAACGCAATTTGATGCGCAATACACTGACGAGCGTTGCCAGCGCGATCATGCTTGGCGTAGGCGCGCTGCTGGCCTTTCGACGCCGTGGCGGCAAAAAGGAAAGCGTTTGACATGCAAACCCAATTGATTCCCGAATGGGGCTGGTGGATTGTCGTCTACTTCTTTCTGGGTGGCATCGCGGGCGGCGCTTACTTTCTGGCACTGGCCGTCGATTGGCTGCGGGCGGAAGCGCTTCAATCTGTGGCGCGCGCGGGCTATCTGATCGCATTTCCGCTGGTCGTTGTTTGCGCGATATGTTTGATCGCCGATCTCGGCAGACCCGAACGGTTTACGAACATGATCTTGAACATGAGCACGCTTCAGATGGGCAACCCAGGCAGCCTGCTCACATTCAAACTGAATTCCCCGAGGTCCGTGGGCTCATATGCGCTTGTGATGTTTGGGCTGTGGAGCGCGCTATCCTTTGCATCCCATCACGTCTTCAAACGCGACTGGCTGCGCAAGATCACCACAAGCAGACTGTTCCTGGCGCTGGGCGGCTTCTTTGGCATTTTTCTGGCTTCGTATACCGGCGTTTTGCTGGCTTATTCCCACATGCCGGCCTGGGCAAATACGCCATTTCTGGGAGCGCTTTTTCTGGCCTCGGGCGCTTCAACAGGCGCGTCATCGATCGCACTGCTACTTGCGTTGAATGCAAGGCCCGGACAGGCACCGCACGGATTGCACTCATTGGAGTTGGTTGACCGGTGGGCCATTGCAGTTGAAGCCGCATTTCTCGTTTTGTTGTTTGTCGGGCTGGGCGCCGCCGCAGCGCCATTTTTCAGGGTGGCACCGGCCCTGTTTATGTTTGGCGGCACGGTGCTTTTTGGACTGCTGGCGCCCATGCTGCTTCAACTGCGGGGGTCAAGCGATTCACGCAGCATGACGATCGCCAGCGCCACGCTGGTATTGATAGGGGGATTTGCTTTGCGCGCGGTTGTCGTATTGGCGCCCCAAGGATTGATGTAGCGAGCGCGAATCGACTATCCGGTTTCGGCCGGTTTGGGAGGAATCTTATGGCTGGACGCGATGGAGATGGCAATATCACCCTACCCGGTTCAAAAAAACGAGATCGGACCATAGACGACGCGCTAACAACAATGGAACGACTTGCGATGTGGTTGCAGGATGCGCGCGCGCAAAACGCCTGGGCACTGGCCGAAAACCCGTATCAAATCGCAATGCTGCATGGGATGCTGACCCATCTGCGGAGCGAGATTGACGAATTTCTAGAAAGTGGCGGAGCCGATGTGCAGCAAACCGTCCATAACTTGCGGGCTCTCGCAACAACTGATGTCAAGCATCAAGAAGAGTGAAGCTTTTGTCCCTGTCATCCACAAAACCCAGTCCGGCGGTGCGAGCAGCATGGGACCGTCTGACGCGACTGACTCAGGAATCTCCGGATCTTTGCGAAGCCGCTGATTTTCTGCGCGCGACAATCCCACTTCTCCATCAGGCCAGCCTTTTGGTCGAGCCTTTGCGCATCGACGCACACCGCATCCAAGCCAAGCTTGCAGCAGGAATTTTTGCGCTATTTGACGAAGAGCTGCCCATCGATTCTTCCACTTCAAAGTCACTCTTTTTGAAATTATGCAAAGCGGTCGAATTGCAACACGCCCCAGTTGAACGGCAACCTGCGGCCATTTTGAATCTGTTCTTGCGGAAGAATACCTTTAGCGAGCGGCACGAAGAACGCGCTAAAAACGCCGATATGGCAGCCCAACGTTCACTAGCAGCACGGCACATTCGACGTGCAGTTGAGGCACAAGAATTGCAGCTGTCTGATGTTTTCTCACAACAGTCATCCGGGACACATGCATCACCGGTTTTGAGCAACACCAAAGCACAGCTCGATGTTGAGCTGCTGCAGGTGCTGGCGCAGAACACCCTCAAACCTTTTCTGCGCAAATGGGCCGGCTCAATTCATGCCGACACCAGCGCATGGAATCGGGGCCAATGCCCAATGTGCGGCGCAACCCCAACGCTTTCGGAAATCGTGGGCAAAACCGCTGCGCGCCGTTTGCGCTGCGGCATGTGCGGTTGCGGATGGGACTATCCGCGGTTGTGCTGCGCGTTTTGCGGCAATCAGGAACACAAACTGCTGACCAAGATCAGCGTGGAGGGTGACGACGATCACTACTTTGTTCAGGCGTGCAATGTATGCAGGGGCTTCCTTAAGATGCTGGTGCACTTCGAACCGTTGGCGGTCGAGCAGCTCGCTGTTGAAGACCTAGCAACGATGCATCTGGATTTTGCCGCCAGTCGGTTGAATTATGCGCGCATAAAGGTCAGGTAGACCAGCGCGCAGGTAGCAAGTACACCCAAAATCTGTCACAGCCATGAAAGGAACCAACTATGCGCTTCACGAATCTTTTTGGCAAACCACGTCCGATATCTGTGGATCAGGTGATGCAGGCGCTATCGCAAGTCATCGAACCCGAAGTTAATCGCGACCTGGTGTCATTGGGCCTTGTAAAGAACGTGACAGCGCGCGGCGACACGATTGCGTTCACGGTGATTCTTCGCGACGCCGGTTCGCCACTGCAAGTCCCCATTGAACGTCGCGCGCGCAAGGCGCTGTCGTCGATCGCGGGAGTGCAAGCGGTAAACATCACTTTCGAAACCGCCGATAGATCGGAACTGCGCGACACATCAAAACTGGCGCTCGATGCGAAATACGTCATCGCCGTGGCCAGCGGCAAAGGCGGCGTCGGCAAGTCGACGGTTGCGGTGAACCTTTCAGTGGCATTTGCGCAGATGGGCAGGCGCGTCGGCCTGCTCGATGGCGACATCCATGGACCGAATGTTCCAATGATGATGGGCATACCCAGTGAGTCGCCCATCGCCTTTGGGGAAACGATCTTTCCGATTCAGGCGCATGGCATCTCCGTGATGAGCATGGGCATGCTGGTGCCGACAGAGACTCCGGTCATTTGGCGCGGCCCAATGATGCATCAAGCGATTCGGCAGCTCCTGCGCGATGTCATGTGGGGCCAATTGGACATTCTGGTTGTCGATCTGCCACCTGGCACTGGTGATGTTCAATTGACACTGGTTCAATCGCTGCCGATGGCGGGCGTGGTGCTGGTGACCACGCCCCAGGATGTAGCTTCAGCCGATGTCGTAAAAGGCGGGCTCATGTTTCGGCAACTAGACGTTCCGATTCTCGGATTGATTGAGAACATGAGTTTTTATCAGCTGCCCAATGGCAAACGCGATCACATTTTCGGCGAAGGCGGCGGAACTCGACTGGCGCAAAAATTGAATATCAACCTTCTCTCTCAAATTCCAATCGAGTCTGCGGTAAGCCGGCAGAGTGACGCAGGCGTGCCGGTCGTTGTGGGCGCACCGGAATCTGCTCCGGCCAGGGCTGTCGCAACCGCGGCACGCATTGTTCTGGACAAGCTGGACAAAATGGCTCCGATGAAAAAGCCAGCATCCATGCCCAAGTTTGTGGCGGATCCGACACTAAATGTGCTGAGTACCTGAAACCAATCGCCAACCCGATGCTGAAGACGAACATGACCAGCGTCAGCAGCTGTTCTGGCTTGTCGTGGCTACTTTTCGTCGTCCGCACCGATTCAGCATGTCAAGCCGCTCGCCGATACTCGTGGTGCAAGCCGTTGAGCACAGGAACGCTGATGATCTCGCCCGTTCCCTGCACCGGCGGTCCGCACGGTATCCCCTGCCCTATTCCCTGATGCGGCCGTGAACGATTGAAATAGTCGACAAATGCCTGGACGATCCGCTGAAGCTGACGTTCTCCGAAGATCAACATGTGATCCAGACACTCTCGCCGTGCACTGCCGATGAATCTTTCGCATACCGAATTTGCCAGGGGAGACCGGAACGGTGTCCGGATCACTTCTGTGCCAGACGCTTCGGCAACAATGTCAAACGCCGAGCCATACTTGCAGTCGTTGTCACGGATGATCCAGCGCGGACCCCGGCCACCAGCGGTCGCTTCCTTGAATTGCTGCGCCGCCCAGATCTCGTGAGGTGATCGTGTTACGCCAAAATGAACGACGCGTCGCGACTGCAGCGCGACGATGAAGAACACATAGATCTGACGGAAGAGCAGATCAACGACCGGCACGAAGTCGCACGTCCAGATGTCCGCGCCATGAGTCTTGAGAAAGGTCGACCATTTCTGGCTGGTCTGGCGGTGAATCGGCCGCTGATCCAGATACTTCTGGATCGTGCGTTTGGCAACCTTGATATCGAGCTTCAAAAGCTCACCACGGATGCGTTCAGAGCCCCACAAGGGGTTCTCGGCTGCCATGCGTCGGATTAGCGCGATCGTCGCCGCTGGAGTCCGCGTCGGCCGACCATGCTTCTGGCTCTTCCACTTCCAGAACAGCCGAAATCCTTTGCGATGCCAGCGCAGTAGCGTCGCCGGCAGGACGATCATGAGAACCAGACGCCAAGTGCGCGTGATCTTCGCCAGCAGCAGCAGCAGATGCAGACGATCGGATTGGCTCAGCTTGGGTCGTCCTGATTGACGTTTGAGCAGGGCCAGCTGGTGCCGAAGCAGCGCGTTTTCGGCGATCAGATCGGCCTTGCTGCGCGATAGGTCGAGCACAGCGGTGACCAGAATCGATGCTGATGCCGGACGGAGCAAGGCTCGGACGATTCTGTGGACTAGATCGCCGATGCCGGCGACGGTCCTCTGCGTGATTCCAGTAACGTCAAAACTGGTCATGGCAGCCATTCTCGCAGGCCAGATTGGCTCTCAATAGCCGTCAGACCGGCTCGATCAGCCCATATTTGGCCGCGGACGAACCCCGGTAGCCAGGACAAGCCAGCACAGCGGCGTTGGGCTACACAGCAGCGGCATTGTTGGTGCATGAGCGGTTTCAGCTATACAGTGTCGGCATTGACATTTTCTTAAAAGATAATGCTAAGCCAAGAACTGGAGGCGTGCTATGGAAAGAGCAATACCGCATTTACGAATCCTGAGCTACATTCAGGCTGTTTCATTCTATGTCGACAAACTTGGATTTGACATTGCGTTTGAGTGGCGCAATGGACCGGATGAGCCGGTTTATCTTGGCATACGCAGTGGCGAAATGCTCGTGCATTTGTCCGAGTATGAAGCGAGCGGCCCTGCTGGCGGAGGTCGAGGAATGACTCTATCGGTGCATGATATAGATGCATGGAATACTCGACTCAAAATGGCGGGGGTGGTATTCGAGCGCGAGCTGCAAGCGCAGGAATGGGGATCGAAGGATTTTATTGTTCATGATCCATTTGCAAACACGATTGTGATCACGAGTAGCGAATAAGCTGCCTGAGCTGGCAGGCTGAGCCACGTAGTTGTTCGTCAACTGCTCACTGCGAGTGGCGTTTGCCGCGGGCGTAGCTCAATCTGCGTAGCAAAAGCACTCGTGCGTGGTTGGCTTTTGCTTGGCATCAGCCTGACCAACACTGGCATGTGCCGACTGGCTATGGCCAGCGCTCTTCTTGCCTCGCCGGGCGGCCAGCGGCTGAAGCGCGGCGTTGGGCCCTTTGCCGTGCGCAGAGGCATCTCCAAGCGCAGTTTGATCAAGTGCAAATACAAGCGCGGGTCTTGAAGCTGCACTATGCAGCTAACACTATTGCATTGAAGCGCGGATCATCTTGTAGAGACGCTAGATCGGGATCGATTTTTGCCCACGCGGCGTTGAAACCTTGGGACTGTGCAGCCTTGTGTAGATTCGTTATTGCCGCTTCGGTATTACCCAGAATGGCATCAAGTGTGGCCAAGCCGTACCAATTGTCTTTTGCAATTAACAGCTCACGCATCTTGTCAGCAAGAACTAATGCGTCCGATCGGCGGGATAGTTGGACAAGCAGGCAAATCAATCCGCCATAGAAGTAGGGTTCCTGAGGCGCAAGATCAACCGCGCGGCGATATGCGGTCTCGGCTTCGACGTGTCGGTTCAAATGCTCATGAAGAAGGAGGGCAAGACGGTAGATAAAGTGAGGGTTGCTCGGTTGAAGTTGAATGGCACGCAGGAAAGCGGTTTCGGCTTCGCTTCGGCGAAGGGCATCGCGAGCAAGAATGCGGCCCAAGTTGAAATAGGCTTGAGCATCCGAAGGGTCAAGAGCAAGCGCCAGTCTGAGGGAAGACTCATCATCAGTCATGCTAAAAAGCTCCTTGATCTCGAGAGTGGCTCATGCTTGAAGTGTAGTCCCGCCAACGGGGCCCAACACGGCTTCTCGAAAAACCTGCCGTGGTGCCGACATAAACCAGATGGAGGCGCTATCGGCAGGTTTCTTTATGTTGAGGAGCTTGCGCGGGCTTCGGTCGTTGCAGCGGACGGTCCACTGCGCGGCCCGCCACCGAACGCCTCGCTGCCATCCCGTCCTCGCTGCCTTAATCTCGCCTATGCGACTGTCCAGTTCATTGTGACACGGAGGGGAACGTGGGTTTCGGTTGTTGTTGCCAGTTCCCGCTTGGTGAACGGCAGCAGCCCTGGGTATCAAGTGTCCTGTGTAAACAAAACCATACGGAGCAAGGAGATATTATGAGATTATGAATAACCGTGAGCGCTTCCTGACCGAAATGCGGGAGAACATCTCACTCCCCTACGAAGCCCCCCAGTCGTTGTGGGAAGACAAGGTCGGCGAGTTCGAAAACCCCGTTGAGGCGGCGTACTTCGAACGCTTCGTCGATCAGACGGGACCCGGCAGCGATGTGTTGGACCTGGCCTGCGGCGACGGCCGGCATACGCTCCGCCTTGCCGCGCATGCGCGCCGGGTGGTTGGCCTGGACCAATCTGCCCGCAGCCTCCAGATGGCCCGGCAGAAATGCGCCGCCGCGCCCAATGCCACCTTCATGGAAGGATCGATGTTGGCACCGTCATTCCCGCCCGCCGCCTTCGACGGGGTGTGGTTCTCGCAGGCATTTGAGTACGTGCCGCCCGACCGGCGCGACGTCTTTTTGTCCGCCCTCCACGCGATCCTTAAACCTACCGGCATCCTGTATATGAGTGCCGAGACGTGGGCGCGCCCGCGCCGGTGGGACTCCTTAAAAGCTCTCTGGCAGGAGGCGCGGCTGTATTGTTACTGGAAATACCTGCGTGGCCAGCCCCTGCTATGGGGCGAGTTCCTTTACCGACTCCCGGCGTGGGAAACTCCCTCGCGTGGCTGGCATTACCATGTGCATACCAGCCCGCGGACGCTGCGGGCGCTGCTGGACCGGCACGACTTTGTGCCGCAACAGATCGACGTGAGCGACGGCTATGTCTACGCGCTGTGCAGTCGAAGAGAGTCGAACTCAGGAGCAAAAGGCATGGGCACGTCCGAGTCACACTCATGATATGCCCAAGCTAGAAGCGAAGCTCGCCGCCCGACGACATCGAGGTCCTAAACAAGTTGGGGCGAGCAATTGCCTGTGCCGGTCACCATCCGCGAGGTGCTGACGCGCCGGCAGAGCTTTGTGCCGTGGATCATGCGCGGGGCCGTGGACTACATCCAGCCCGACTGCACCAATGTGGGCGGGCTGTGGGGGTCGCGCCGGATCGGGTGAATGGCGTATGACCACAACATTCTGCTGGTGCCGCACGGCTGGAACACGGCCGTGCGGCTGGCGGGGGATCTGAACCTGGTGACGGCGTTGCCGATAGCGCGTTGGGTGTTGGCGTCCAGACTATTTGAGCAATCCACGGCAGAATTGATTACAGGCGGCGAATGCACTGAGCATTTCCATTCAACTTGGCACGCAGGGCCTATTTTGTGATCAAACAGTGTGACCCGTAACAGGAAAACGTGAAACCTGCTATTCTTGCGCCATTACGTCACCGGAGTTTTCGCCTGCTTTTCGGGGGCCAGGTCGTCTCGGATCTGGGAGATTGGCTGGACTTCCTGGCGTTAATCGCACTCATCGTCTATCGATGGGATCTGGGCTCGAGTGCTCTTGCAGCGCTTTCGGTAGCAGTTGCATTGCCGTTTGCGGTTATCGCGCCGCTGTCAGGTGTCTGGGCCGACCGTCTGCCGCGCAAGACTCTTATGGTCGCCGCAGATCTCGGCAGAGCGCTGGTCGTGTTCGGCCTGGTCTTTGCGCCGAATCTCTATACAGTCCTCGCGCTTGTCGTTGTCAGGGGCGTCTTCAGCACATTCTTCGGGCCGGCGCGACAGGCGACGATCGCCTCGGTGGTACTGCAGGACGATCTCCTTGCTGCAAACTCGCTGAGCCAGCTTTCCTTTCAGCTGAACAAGATCCTTGGACCGGTGCTGGGCGGGCTCTTGGTTGCCGGGGTCGGTCCTCGTTTTGCGTTTGTGGTCAACGCCATGACCTTCCTCGTCTCGGCAGCCTTGATCATCCAACTGCCCAACATTGCACCAGCGGCTCAGACGAAAAAGGAAACTGACGAGCATGCACCGGGTTTTTGGCGCGAGTTTCGGGAGGGACTATCCTATCTGATCCACCGGCGCTCGCTCTCTATGGCTGTCGCCAGCAATTCAGCAGCAATGTTGATCATCTTTACTTTCGATAGCCTCGGAGTGCTGGCGCTCAGAGAACTGGGCCTCGGCGAGGCACTCTTTGGTCTCACCGTCGGCAGCATCGGGTTGGGAACTGCCGCCGGCGCGATCGCCATCGGGCAGTGGGGTAAACGCATCCACCCGTTTGTGACGATGGGAGCCGGGCAGATCGGGGGAGGGCTCGTCGTTGCGCTCCTCGGCGTCGCGGTGACGCTGCATGCGCGTGGCACGGGAGCCTGGGTAATTGTGTATATGCTGATCGGCCTATCGGCCGCCGCTGTCTTTGTGCCGTACGGCTACGTCGTCCAGGTGGAGACACCTCCAGAATTACTGGGGCGCGTCTTTGCTACGGCCGGTGGGATCCAGAATGCCTTTCTTTTGATGGCGCCGCCGTTCGGCGCAGTGCTGGTCGAGCTTTGGGGCGTTGGCTTCGTCTTTACCGCCGCGGGCATAGCGCTCGCACTCCTGGGACTGGTGGTGTTCTTCCTTCGACCGGCCGTCGTAACGCAGGCAACAACGCGTTCAGTCTGACGTCAGGCTCCTTGACGTTCTCGAGAAATCTGCATCGGGCTTGACATAAACCTGGTCGCTGCGCCAACGGTAGGTTTCATTATGTTGATGAGCTTGGCGCGGGCTTCGGTCGTTGTAGCCACATAGCCACGGCCAGCGGTATTTGAGCCAGGTAGAAGTCGTGTGGGCCATGGCCGCCGCTGAAGCCCACGTTGGGCGGCTTCAGATGCGTGCAGGTAAAGTACGGCGATGACAGAAATCCGTTCATTGACATCCTTCAGTGAAGCAGACCTCCGCCGTTGTGCGACAGGCTACGTGACCAATAAGCGGTATGAAGTGTCCTATGCCGACTCAGAGGAGTCGACAGCATTCCAGCTTATGGTGATAGAGCTGGACAAGCCTTTGTGATGGCTACACACGTCATCCGCGCCGTTTTCAGGCCGCTAATCGGTGGAGTAGGCCGCAAGCGAGTTACCCACCCCGTCGGGTGTGCACTTTTCTTACGGCCCCTCCCCGAACCGGACGTGCCCGTTTCCAGGCATCCGGCTCTCCAGTGTTTCGCGTTCGTGATG
>JANMNW010000096.1:0-2294 GCA_031368515.1 Chloroflexota bacterium | reverse complement strand
GTATCGTTCATCGTGATCGAGCTGCCGCCCGGTGACTGGGTGGAGACGCGCATTCAGCAGTTGAAACAGTCCGGTGTACAGGTCGACGACTCCGAAATTGCCCGCCTGAACTCACAGTACGGCTTGGACAAGCCGGCCTATCAGCGCTACTTTCGCTGGGTCACTAATATGCTGCAGGGCGATTTTGGCTATTCGTTTCAGTGGAACGAGCCCGTCAACAACATCCTGGCCGAGCGTGTGCCGCGCACCATGTTGATTGCTCTGCTCTCTTTGGTAATTGCGTGGATCATCTCTACGCCCATCGGTATTCTGTCGGCCATCAAGCAATATTCCTGGATCGACTATCTGGGCACATTTGTCAGTTTTGTGGGTTTGGCCACGCCCGGCTTCTTGCTGGCCTTGATCCTGGCGTACGGCGTGCTGACCTACTTGGGTTTTTCGCCTCTGGGTCTCAACTCGATCGACTTCGCCAATCAGCCGATGAGCGTCGCCAAAGGCGTGGACCTTGGCAAGCATCTGATCCTTCCGCTGATCATCGTCGGGCTGACCGGCACCGGCGTCACTATTCGCGTGTTGCGCGCCAATTTGCTCGATGAACTCAAAAAGCAATATGTCATCACCGCGCGAGCAAAGGGCCTCAGTGAGTATCAACTGTTGATGAAATATCCGGTGCGAATGGCCATCAACCCTTTGATCAGCACCATCGGCGGTATTTTGCCGGCACTGATCGGCGGCGAGCAGCTCGTGTCGATCGTGTTGTCGCTGGATACCACCGGCCCGGTGCTGTTGCGTGCGGCTATCTCGCAGGACACTTATCTGGTGGGCGGAATTGTGATGATTCTAAGCGCCCTCTCGCTACTTGGGTCCCTTTTATCTGATATCGCACTGGCGTCGCTCGACCCGCGCATCCGCTTTGGAGGAACGTCGAAATGAGCGCACCGTCTATGCCTCTTCCGTCAACCGGTTCCGCGGTCGCCGAAAAAGAGGACCGATCTTTTTATGCTACGCAGTCGCAGCTGATCTGGTGGAAGTTCCGAAAGCACAAGCTCGCCGTCGTTTCGACAGTATTGCTGGTGTTGCTCTATCTGTCTGCGATTTTTGCCGACTTTGTCGGCCCCTACCTCGCGACCACGCGCTTTGAAGGCCAGCAACAGCAACCGCCGACGGAGATCCGCTGGTTTCGAGATGGCGCGTTTTACGGTCCGTATGTGTACGGCACGAAACGCAAATCCGATCCGAAGACGTTCAAGTTCATCTTTGTGCCGGACGAGACGAAGCCTTACCGTATCCAGTTTTTTGCCAAGGGCGAGCCCTATAAGATGCTGGGCCTGATCTCGTCGGACATTCACTTGTTCACAACCGGCAATGACAAGGGCGCGCCGCGTGTGTTTCTCTTTGGCACCGACCGGCTGGGCCGTGATATTTTCTCGCGCTCATTTTATGCCGCGCGCATCTCGCTCTCGATTCCGTTTGTGGGCATCATCCTGACCTTCATCGTGGGGTTGACTCTGGGTGGGCTCTCGGGCTATTTTGGCGGCATCATCGATGAGATTATTCAGCGCACGATCGACTTTATTCAAGCGGTGCCAACAATCCCGATCTGGATCGCGCTGGCAGGGGCGTTGCCGCGCGATTGGACGACCGAGAAGACGTTTCTGGCGATCACCGTCATCCTTTCTGTCGTGGGATGGACGGGCCTGGCGCGCGTAACGCGCGGCAAGCTGCTGCAGCTGCGCGAAGAAGACTACACGCTGGCGGCGATGTGCGCTGGCGCCAGCGAAGGCCGCATCATCTTCAGGCACCTGTTGCCGGGCTTTACCAGCCATTTGATCGTGTCTCTGACCAATGCGGTTCCGGGTTCGATCCTGGGCGAAACTGCGCTGAGCTTTATCGGCCTGGGCATGCAGCCGCCCGCCGTGAGCTGGGGCGTGCTTCTGCAGGACGCGCAAAACCTGGTGGCTATCGCGCAACAGCCCTGGCTCATGATTCCAGCGTTGTTTGTGATTCTGACCGGTCTGCTGTTCAGCTTTGTCGGTGACGGCCTACGCGATGCTGCGGACCCGTATACCCGGTAGACAGTAGCCAGTAAACAGAGAACGGAAGACCGAAGACGGTGGCTGGCAGGCAGTAGACAGTGAACTGGTTACCGCCTATCGTCCACCGAAAATACGCTCAGACATGACCAACACCAACGACTTGCTCATTGAAGTCAACAACCTGGAAGTGCATTTCAACCTGCTGGAAGGCGTGGTGCGCGCGCTCAATGGCGTGAGCTTCGAGATTCGCCAAGGCCG
>JANMNW010000078.1:0-4600 GCA_031368515.1 Chloroflexota bacterium | reverse complement strand
CGCGCGTTGTCCTCGTTGACCGAGTAATTGCGAAACTCCGATTGCTGGATGCGCTCGTGATTGGCGCGCCACGTGTCGGTCAGCGCAAACATGGGCAGACGGTAGCGCTGGCCGATATCGAGATATTCACGGTGCACGCGCTCGAGCTCAAGCGCAAAGGCTGGCTCATAGATCAGCGTGGCATGATACAGAAAGGAGTCGAACCTCACCGCTGGGGAGCGCCGCAGCCGCTCATAGATCGAGCCCTCAGACAACGCAAACTTTCCTTCCTTGACGAACTCTTGGAATTGCATCACCGCCTCCTTTACCTCTAAACGTAACTCCGACACCAGCTGTGTCATATCGCCAGATGATCGTGTTCGGGCGCAGAAAACGCAAGTGTGCACAGATTCCGGCATGAGCACTTGAAACCGAATGGCGCGAACACATCTACAACCGGCAGGAAGTCGCAGGCGAAAATGTCCGCGCCGTGCGTCTTCAAGAACGTCGCCCAAGTCTGACTCGGCGCCGGCTTCGGTCGCAGCAATCGCAGATATCTCTGGATGCTGCGCTTCGCGACATGGATTCCGACTTTGAGTAACTCACCGCGGATCCGTTCTGCGCCCCACAGCAGATTATCTGTTGCCATGCGCCGGATCAGATCGATTGTGGACTGTGGCAAGCGCGGACGCGCCTTTCTTGCTTTGGTCTTCCACCGCCAAAACAGCCGGAAGGCTTCGCGATGCCAGCGCAGCCGCGTGTCAGGTTTGACGATCAGCATCGCTTGTCGCCAATGAGCCAAGCGACTGGCCCAGAACAACAGCCCGACACGATCGCCCTTCGTCAGCTGCGGCCGTTTGACCTGGCGGCGCAAGATCCCAAGCTGGTGCCGCAGCAAGGCGTTCTCAGCGATGAGTTCGGCGCGAGTCCGTGTCAGATCGCCAAGCGTCACAAGCACCGGCGATGCCCGAGACGGGCGGAGATATCCGAACAGCCACTTTTCCAGCCGGTTGATCAGCGATCGCACCAGATGAGAGATGAGAGTCGTGACCGGCAGCATCTGTCCATTGTCGCGGGTTCGGATTACAGGCGCCAACAGTCGAAAATGCCCATTTTTTGCCCGGATGACGTTCGTGTCCACCACAGACGTTCGTAGCCACTACAGCAGGCTGCGCGCCAGGTCCATCCGCGAATTGCGGCGCAACCGCAGGGCGATAGCAAGGCCCATCGCAAAAAAGACCTGGCCATAGACGAACAGGACAATGTCTCGATTGATAGTGAGGAATTCACGCAACATGCTGTCCGCTCATTGTCGCGCCATGTGCCGTTCGGGGCTATCCCAGCCAGCCGATGGACTGACACGATCATCCAGTTGCGCACCTGATCGAGATTTGTCGCCTGCGAACCGCCAACTGCGGCAACTCCAGGTCAGGCAGCTTGCGGTGCAATGCCGTCCCCTCGCCATCACTGCCGTGCAACCCCGATATCCCAATCAGCAGTCATCGTAGTAGTAGTCCTGCCAGCGCGCACTCTGCCCAAGTCCAGTTCAATCAGTCGATCAGCCCCAGAATAATAGCTTTCATCATGGCTGATCACGATCACCAGCTTTCCACGCGCTTTGAGCTGGGGTAGGAACTGTTGATAAAACATATCCCGGAACTCGGGGTCTTGCCCAGCTGCCCATTCATCAAAAATATAAACGGGACGGTCTTCCAGCCAGGCGGTGAGCAGCGCCAGCCGTTTGCGTTGCCCATGTGACAGATCCAGTGTGGAAAGATGCCCGTCCTTCACCCGCACTTTGCGGTCCAACTGCAAACGGGTCAGATAGATCTGCGCCTGTTGATCCAGATTGACCTGTTGCACACCCAACAAGCGCTCAAACAGAAAGGGTTCGGCAAAAATTGCAGTGAAATTCTGGCGGTAAGCCTCAATGTTGTCACCACCTATTGGCATGCCGTCCCAATGGATTGTGCCGGAATCGGGCGTATAGAGCCCGGTCAACAGCTTGATCAGGGTAGTTTTGCCACTACCGTTGCCGCCCTTCACGAAAATCAACTCGCCTGCGCGCAATGTCAGGCTGAGCGGACCCAACGTAAAACCGGCATCTTCTTTGTCATTGCGATAGTGATAAACGATTTCGTGAAGCACAAGCTCGATTGGCGGGACGGCATCGGCGCTCTTGTCCGAAACAGCGAACGGCTCCACGGCCGGCTCTACCCCAAATAGCTCAAACCCGTCGTGTTCAATGCGCTGAATGGCGACATTGGCATCCGACCAAAGCGGCGCAGCATTCAACACGGACGCCATCGAGCTTTTGAGATATAACAGAATCAGCGCATACCCTGTCATCACTTCCGGCGGCAACGATCGCCAGCGGCTCAGCAGAAAAATCGCGGCGACAAAAATGAAGTAGAACGATTGACTCCAGGTGCCTGCAAGTTGATGCCAGTGGCGCGCGGCAATACCTGTCGCAGTGAAGCTCGCAGCCGCGATTTCTAGTACCTGTTGAACAAACGCGTACCGTCGCCGGGCATGGAGCTGCAACTCTTTGACGCCATCAACGAGCGTGCGCAAAAGGTCAAAAATCCCATCGCGCTCGCTCAGAAACTGCCGAGTCAACACGCGCGCTTTCCGCTGGATCAGCCGATAGCCAAGAATAGTTGGAAGAGCCAACACGGTCAGCGCGGCTAACGCAATTGGTGACAGCCAAGTCAAATAAACCAGCGATCCGATAATTGTTGCGGCGCCGATGCAAAGCGCGGGCAAATTGCCCAGCAGTTGCGTGATGCTGCGCACATCGTCAATCAGGATGGCCAAAAGCCGTGGCGCGCCATGCGCTTCAAGCCGGGAAAGCGGCGTGAGCAGGATTTGGCGTGCCAGATTCATCTGTAATTGATAGCTCGTACGGCCTGTGAGCGAACTGAGCAGGCTCCGGACCAGGATGTCCAGGGCAATAGTGAGGGATACCAGCGCAGCAAAGCTGCCGACAAACCCGACGCCAGGCTCGGCTGTCGGCGATAGTTGCCGGTTGATCAGTCCAATCAAAGCAATATTGATGCCGCCGCTGCATAGACTGATCAATACGATGGCGATGACGGACCAGCGATAGCTGCGCAGAACAAAGTTGATCAACTTCATTCCACAGTCTCGGAGATGGTGTGATGAATCAGTTCAGTCAATTTGTCGGCCAGCGGTTTGGCGTGCAAGTCTTCAAGCAACAGCGATCGGTGTGTGCTATTTGTCATCATGTGATACCCAAATCCGCCTTGTGCCAATGATTCCCAACGGATGCGATAGGACTGACTTCGTGCAAATTCCTGGCTTTGCAGCATGACGATCCGGCCCAAATACGGCTTGGCATGATATGCAAAGTGGGCGCGAAAATGCGCCGAACTTACCGGCAGAAAAGCGCGCTGAGCCGGTTGAATGCGCTTGCGCAGAAGGTTCAATCGAGAACTAATTCGTGATTCGACCCAGTTCATAAACCCATCCTCACGCCAGTATTCTTGAATGAGTCGAAAGTGTTCCAAGCCATAGCGTCTGGGATACGCCCAGGTGGGGCCATTCATTGGCGGCCGGGCGTCAAGAACTGCCAACAGCGCCACAGACGCGCCCTGGTCGATAAGCATTTGTGAAATTTCCAGGGCGATATGAGCGCCAAAACAAATTCCCGCCAACAGATAAGGCGGATCGGGCTGCAAACGGCGAATGTCCGCCACATGGTATTCCGCGATCTCCCTGACCGATCCATGCGGCTTGCCCTTGCCATCCATGCCTAGAAACTCCAGGCCATAGACGGGTTGATCAACCGCCAGATGTCGCGTGATGTTGGCGAAGCGCAGCACAGTGCTGGCTCCCGGAGGCACCAGAAAAAGTGGCGGCTTGTTGCCTCCAGCCTGCACCGGAACCAGCGACCGCCATGTCGGCCGCCAATCGTGCTCGCGCAGAATGGCCGCCAGCAGTTCGATCGTCGGCGCTTGAAAAAGCACACTCAACGGCAGTTCTTTTCCCGTCACCTTCGCAATTCGTTCAAACAGTTGCGCTGCCAGCAACGAGTGGCCGCCCAGCTCAAAAAAGTTGTCTTGTAAGCCAATCGAGCGGATGCGCAAAACCTGTTTCCAGATCTGCAGAAGTTGCAGCTCCAGCGCATCACCCGCCAATTTGGCCGGGTGTGTATCCATAATCAGGCCCGCTGCGGGCGCCGGCAATGATTTGCGATCAACTTTGCCGTTGGGCGTAAGCGGCATTCGATCCAGCCAAACAAATGCTGCTGGAATCATGTGCCCAGGCAACTGCTGCGCCAGCACCTGCCGCACACGCTGCGTGGACGACGCATGTGGCGTTTTTGGGACAAGATAGGCAATCAGGCGCTTTGTACCGGCCGCCTCGGTATCAGCAACCACAAGCGCTTGATCGATTCCAGTTTGTTGCCGCAACACAGCCTCAATTTCAGCCGGTTCCACCCTAAAGCCGCGGATCTTGACCTGCTGATCCATACGTCCGACATATTCAATACGGCCATCCGGCCAAAAGCGCGCCAGGTCGCCCGTTTTGTAGAGACGACCCGGCCCAAACGGGTTGTTGATGAATTTGTCTGCCGTGAGCTCCGCATGATTCAAAT
>JANMNW010000050.1:0-3033 GCA_031368515.1 Chloroflexota bacterium | reverse complement strand
CGGCCGCCTTGATCGACCGATCGACCGCCGCCCACGGCACGTGCAGCTCGTCCCACGGACCGCTGCCCCAGTAGTGCGCGGTCTTGATGCCAACGCAGATCTCAGGAAAAGCCTCGACCGCAGCCGCGGCCAGCTCGGCGTCGAAATTGCGCGGATCCTGTTCCCACGGGCCGATCATGCCCTGATTTACGATGTTGACATAGGCCAGAATGCGCGTGCGCGCCCGGTCGATCACCGTCTGCTTGAAGTGGCGCAAGTGGCGTGCGCCGGCGGTGCCGGTGTCGACCATGGTGGTGACGCCGCTGCGGAAAGAGTGCGCATCCGCGTCGACGCTGAGGCCTTCGGGGTCGCCTTCCGGCGCGCGCGTGTGATAGACATGCACATGCATGTCGATGATGCCCGGCGTGACCACCAGGCCCGTCGCGTCGATCACGCGCGCCGCGCCTGACGGATCGAGCTCGGCGCCGACCGCGCGAATGCTGTCACCACTGATGGCCACGTCGAACTTGCCATCGCGGCCATTGGCTGGATCGATGACGCGTCCGCCCTTGATCAGAATATCGGTTCCGTCATTTGTGCTGGTCGTCATATGCTTTACGTGGTCGATTCCAAGTTCCTGACCAGAAACTGTGTTTGGCCGATTTGTTTCCCGCTTGCCGGGGAGGAGAATCTGACGCCAAAACTATCGGCGTGTCACTTGGCTGAGTGCGGCAAACAACGAAAATGCGCGTCGTGGCAATGTCTCCATCGCGCCGACGCGCATTGAGTCTTGATTGACGCAGCACCAAGTAACAACCGGGTTGGGCTGTACTTGTGTTACGCCAGGACGACGAGCCCTACTTCTTGGCTTTCGCCCACTCGTCCAGCTGCTTCTGCGCTTCCTCAATCACTTTCTGCAAGCCGGCTTCTTCCAGGCGCTTCTGGAATTCGGGCAGCGCGGTGGCTGGGTCGACCTTGCCGCTCAGCAGCGGATCGGCCAACTCTTTGTAAACTGCGGCGACGTTGGCCATCTCGGTCTTGACCGGCTCCGGGTTGAAGTTGAAGCCCATCGCCGTCGACACGGGCGACTCGTTGTTGAGCTTGTAGGTGGCTTCCCACGCCTTGATCTTGGCCTGCTCGGGATCGATGTAGTAGGCCAGGAACTGGTTGCCGAACTCCCAGTCGGTGTTTGGGTTGTAGTCCTTGTTGGCCGGGCCGGGCTTGATCACCTTGGCTGCCTTGTCGACCCATTCCCAGTGCTTGCCCTCGATGCCTTTGCACAGCAGGTTGTAGACCTCAACATTCGTGTTGAGCTGCTCCAGAACGCGCATGGCCGCTTCAGGATGCTTGGATGTTCGGCAAATGGCGTTGGTGGTGGCGGTGGTGCCGGCTGTGGTCAGAAACGGCTGCGTCACAGACTTGGCGTACACCTTCAAACCGAAGCGCTGGAACGATTCGATGTCGCCGCCCGGCTTGACCACGCCAGACAGGCCGTTGATTGCGTACTTGCCGGCTTTCCAGGCTTCATCCGGGTCTGGCGGCGCCTCGGTTGGGGCGTAACCGGCCTGCATCCACTTGTAGGCGAGTTCGGCCGAGGCCTTGAATTCGGGCGTCAACGCGGTGTTGAATACCTTGCGCGACTTGTCGTCGTAGCGGATAGCGACGGGCACGCCCTGGCTGACGATCGGGTCGAAGCCGGCCGTTTCGTCGGTCCAGCTGCCGGCGCCTTTTAGAGGCATCACATCAGGCTCGCCCTCTTTGACCGCCTTGAGGAACGGCTCCAGATCCGCGTGCGTCTTGATTGTGTTGACATCCAGCTTGTATTTGTCGGCCAGATCCTGGCGCACGTAGAAGCCAAAGGGCTTGACGAAGATCTGCTGGTTGATGACGCCGTAGATCTTGCCGTTGACGCGCGCGGCGTCCCACGTGGTGGGTGGCATGCTGCCCCACAGGCCGGGCGCCTCTTTTTGCAGCAGGTCATCGAGCGGCACGAAGTTGCCGTTGGCGATGTTCTGCACGTAGTTGTTGATCCATGGCGCGGTGAAGACGATGTCGCACTCTTCGCCCGCTGCCGAGGCCAGCTTCATCTTCTCGTCAAACGCGCCCCAGTCGATGGGGTTGAGTTTGATCTTGGCGCGGATCTTGGGTTCAAGCAGCTTGTTCATCGCCGCCTCGACCTCGCCCACATCCTTGAAGATGCTGTTGGGGTAGGTGTAGGTGACGGTGGGAATCTCTTCGACAACCGGAGCTTTGGTGGGCTCGGGCGCCTTGGTCGGCTCGGCCGCCGGCTCCGCCGGTTTTTCGGCGGGCTTGTCAGTCGGTGCAGGGGCTGCTGTCGGGGCAGCGGCTGGGGCGCCGCAGGCAGCCAGCAGCAGCATCAGGCTGGCAAATGCAAACGCGGTCTTGGATTGAAACTTGCGCATAGGTTACGCTTCCTCCTTCGAAATGATCCTCAATTGAACTGAACACTTGCGCGCTGGGCGCGCGCACGCAACAGCATGGTTGTGACTTTTGCCTGGCAATCCTCCTTTCGCCGCGCGGCGTTATTCGCCCTTGATGCCGCCTATAGTGAGGCCGCGCACAAAGTAGCGTTGCAGCGACAGAAAAGCGAGGGCGACCGGCCCCATGGCGACGACCGCCATGGCCATGCGTATGGTCTGAACCGGCACCCGGATCGAGCCCAGCATGGCCGAGCCCTGCGTGTTCGAGGTGATGAATTCCGCGTTGCGAAGAATGGCGTAGAGCAAATACTGGACCGGGAAGAGCTTCGAGTCGTTGATGTACAGCAGTGACAGCCAGTAGTCGTTCCAGTATTGCAGAATGAGAAACAAGCCGACGGTGGCGATGGCCGGCGTGCTGAGCGGCATGATGATGCGCGCGTAGATCTGCCACTCATTGGCTCCGTCGATGCGCGCCGAGTCTACAATCTCCTTGGGCAGCTGGCTGAAAAACGTGCGCAGCAGAAAAACGAACCACGGCGAAAACAGATACGGCAGGATCAGCACCAGCAGGGTGTCGCGCAGCTTCAGATACTGCGTGATCAGGATATACACC
>JANMNW010000361.1:0-23386 GCA_031368515.1 Chloroflexota bacterium | reverse complement strand
GACCATCGCCAACCGTTCCCGTCAGATTGACAGCCTGGAAGCGCGCAAGCTGGCCGGCACACGAAGCGAAATGGAACGCGCGCAGTCGGCATTGGCCGATGTGCGCACGTTGTCGGAGGCGCAATCACGCGCGCGCCAGTTGCGCATCTTGGCCGCCGCCATGCGCGATCACGTGCGATCTGGCGGCGACGCCGTAGCGGCCACCAACGCGTTGCCGCTCATGCAGCTCAAGCTGCAAGCCTATGCGGCGACCACCGGAGGACAGCGCGCGAGCGGCGACGATGCTGCCGTGCAAACCACGTCAGATGCGCAACGCTCCGATTCCGCCAAGGAACAGCCAAAGACCGTGATTCAGATTCCGTCGTTGTCGCAATCGTCTGCGCTTCAGGTGCAGGTTGTTGCCCCGAGCGTGGTCATCAGCGCCGAACAGCAATTGCGCGATCTGGACGCGCTTATCGGTTCGCTGGAAAAAATCGAGAGCGAATACGGTGTGGCCGTGCGCATCGCGAGCGCGACATCGGGAGTCGCGCTGACAACACCGGAAGATTCCGGTCCGTTGGATGCGGCAATGTCGCAGGCGTTGAGCGAACTGCGCGAGGCGCGCGCGGCGCTTGAGGATCAAGATTCGACATTGAAGCGGCTGACTACATCCCGTGATCTGGCCATCAATACATTTAACTCGCTCAGCAACAAGCTGGCCGAAGTTGAAGTGTCGAACGCGGTGGTCAACCGCGAGGTTAGCCTGGCCAACGTGGCTATCGCACCGGCTACGCGAACTGTGTCACGGGCCGTGCCGGTCGCGATTGGCGGCGCCGTCGGCCTGTTGCTCGGTCTGCTCACGGCGATTGTTCTTGCCGTCCGGTCGGGCGCGTTCAGCGCGACGCCGAAGCCTGCGTAGCGGCGCGCAGTGCGCGCACACCTTCGGCCACGCCGAACTGGCTGGAATAGACCGACGAGCCGACCACCGCCATGCTTGCGCCAGCTGTTGCACACACGGCGATGTTATGCGCATTGACGCCGCCATCGATTTCCAGTTCCGCCGACGAACCGATCGCGTCCAGCATGCGTCGCATGCGCCGGATGCGGGCATGCGATTCCGGGATGAACGCCTGACCGCCAAATCCCGGCTCGACCGTCATCAAGAGCACCAGATCGAGCAGCGGGAGGGCGTCTTCAAGCGCGCCAAGGGGTGTGAGTGGATTGAGCGCCACGCCCGTCTGCATATCCAGATCTTTGATCTGCGCCAGCGTGCGATACAGATGCGGGCATGCCTCGGCGTGCACGATCAGTCTTTTCATGCCCGCGGCCTGATATACGTCCAGATAACGGTCGGCGTCGGCGATCATGAGATGTGCTTCGCAGGGCAGGGCCGTGGCGGACGCGATGGCCTTGCAGATGGCCGGGCCAAACGTCAAATTGGGCACAAAGACGCCATCCATCACATCCAGGTGCATCCAGTCGACGCCAGCCGCTTCAACGGCGCGCACTTGTTCGCCCAGGTTGAGAAAGTCGGCGGTGTAGATGGAGGGAGCGAGCTTCATTGTGGGGCTATTTTCTCACCGGAAAGGTCTTGACCTGAAAGGTCAAGACCTTTCCGCAGGGTTGGCGCAATCGCGGCTCCGACGCTATCATCGGCCTCGCTGTGACACGACCCTTTGGACTCAACGCCTATAGCTTTCCCTTCACCTGCGGCTTTGCCAAGCGCGACGGCGTCGGCATCGCCAAACCCATGGACGCCTACGCCTTGAGCGAACTGGCAGCGCGGCATGACCTGCGCGGGCTGGACATCCCACTGGCCGGATTGCTGCCGGATCTTGAGCCTGGCACGATTGACCGATTTGCCGCAGCGTTGCGCGCGCGCAATCAAACCTTCATGCTCGAAACGGGCGTGATCGATGTGCCGACGTTGCAGCGCATGCTGCCGCTGGCCAAGCGTGCCGGCGCAAATACCACGCGCGTGATGCTGGCGGGGTTTCTTGAAGGCGGCCGCGCGATCCATGTGCCCGACTGGAATGCGCACATGCGCGACGCGATGCAAAAACTCTTTGCGCTGTATCCGCTGCTGGACGCGCTGGATATGCGCCTGGCGATCGAGAATCATCAGGACGCCACATCCGATGACCTGATGGCGCTGTGCGCGGTCGGCCCGCGCATTGGCGTGAACTTCGACGTTGTAAACGCGCTGGCCGTGGCTGAGGAGCCATTTGCCTTTGCGCACAAGATTGGCGCGCGACTGTTTAACGTGCATCTCAAGGACTACACCATTCACCCGACGCCCTCGGGCTACAAGCTGGTGCGCGCCGAGCTGGGCGCCGGGGTGATCGACTGGCAGGCGATGATCACACTGGTGCGCCAGTTGTCGCCCGAGGCTACGTTTCACATCGAGCTGGCGGCGATATACGCGCGACATATACGATTTCTTGATGACAGCTGGTGGCATGGGTATCCGCCGCGCTCGGCGCAAGATTTGCTGCCCACGCTTCGCTTTGCCGCTGAACATTCGCAACCGCCGGGCGCAGAATGGCAAACGCCCTGGGAGCGCGGCGAGCCGTTCGACGCGTGCGAACGTTATGAGCGCGAGCAATTTGACGCCAGCGTTACTTTTCTCAGTACCCTTAAGTTCTAGATCATGACCAAACCCAACGTCCTCTTTAACCTTGACGGCCGCGTGGCCTTTATCACCGGCGGGGCCGGCGGATTCGGCACGACCTTCGCCCGCGTGCTGGCAGACGCCGGAGCCGATGTCGCCCTGGCCGGACGCCGCAAGGATGCGCTCGATGCCGCGGCAGCGTCGTTGAGCGCCGAAACCGGCCGGCGTGTAATTGGCGTGCAGCTTGATGTGACCGACGAAACGCAAGTGCAGGCGGCGGTGGCCTACGCCGTGTCGCAATTGGGCCGGATCGACATCCTCATCAATAACGCCGGCATCAACGTGCGCAAACCGACGATCGAGATGAGCCTGGACGAGTGGAACAGCGTGGTCGACACCAGCCTGACAGGCGCCTTTCTGTGCAGCAAATATGTGCTTCCAGGGATGATCACGCGCAAGTGGGGCCGAGTGATTCACATCTCGTCGATGATCGGGCAGGTGGGTTTGGCCGACCGGCCGGCCTATACCGCGGCCAAATCGGCGCTCATCAACCTGGCGCGCACGATGGCGCTGGAAGTGGGGGCCAACGGCGTGACCGTCAACGCGCTGGCTCCGGGCCCTTTCATGACCGAGATCAACAAGCCGGTGGTCAACAACCCCACCGCCTACCAGGCGTTTCTCAACCGCATCCCGCTGGGCCGTTTTGGAGAGCCGGACGAGCTGGCTGGCGCGATGCTCTTCCTGGCGTCGCCCGCGGCAAGCTTTGTCACCGGCAGCGTCTTGACCGTCGATGGAGGATGGACCGCACAATGACACTTTCGTATCCAATCAAAGCACGCCGCGGCGTGATGCCCGAGCCATACAAAGTCATCCTTCAGGACTTTGAGATTGGCGCGCCCCCGCCCGGAAACCTGCTGCTGCAAGTTGAAGCCAGCACGATCAGCGCCGGCACCGAACTGGCTGTCTACACAGGCGTGCATCAATGGCTAAAGGACCCCACGCGCACCTGGCCGCGGTTTCCGTTTGTGCCGGGTTACAGCGGTGTCGGCCGCGTGATGGCCGTGGGGCAGGGTGCAGAGAAATTTAAGGTTGGCGATCGGGTGATTTTTCCGGCGCGCCACGAATCGCATGCGCACGTGGATGTGACCTCGCCCGGCGCGCTGGTTGTGCCGATCGCCGAACACGTGCCCGCGCAAGTGGCTGCGGCCGCGGCGTTGGCGCGCTTTCCGCTGGCCGCGCTGGTGCAAACGCGCGAGATGCTAGGCCAATGCGTGGCGGTGCTTGGCCTGGGCATGATCGGCCAGATTGCCGTTCGCCTGTATTCAGCGGCCGGCGCGTTTCCGGTCATCGGCATCGACGGCGTGGCCGCGCGCCGCGATATCGCGACGGAGTGCGCGCATGTGCCGACGTTTGACCCGGCCGATCCCGGCTTGAAAGACGCGTTGCGCGCGGTCAACGACGGCCAGCTGCCGGACATCGTCGTCGAAGCAACGGGCAATCCGCAGGCGGTCAAGCTGGGTATGAACATCGTGGCCGACGGCGGCAAAGTCATCATGGTTGGCAGCCCGCGCGGCATCGCCGGCGAAGTGGACTTTTACTGGGATCTGCATGGGCGGTCGACGCACCTGATCGGCGCCCACGGTTCGGCCATCGGCCTGGATCCGCGCGAGAAGTTCCCGTTTGTGTTGCGCCGGGCCATGCGCCTGCTGGTGCACCTGCTCGAAAGCGGCAAAGTCCGGCTCGACGATATCGTTTCGCACTACGAGCACGGCGACAATCTTGCCGCGATGTATGACGGCCTGCTAAACCGCAAAGATGAACACCTGCTCGTCTCAGTGCATTGGTAAGTGCTGCAAAAAAGAACATGAAATCACTTTTGTATCCAGCCCATCACACGGTCGAGATCGCCGACCAACCCATGCCCGTCGTCGTGCCAGGCGAGGCGCTGATGCGTGTGGCCGGCTGCGGCATCTGCGGCAGCGAGCTTGACGCGTTTCGCCATGCCAGCCCGCGCCGTCCGCCGCCGTTGATCATGGGACACGAGTTTTGCGGAGAATTGGTGGAAGTGCGCGGCGACAGCCGTTTCAAGGCCGGCGATCGCGTGATTTGCAACGCGCTGGTACCCTGCGGCGAGTGCGTCCGCTGCAAGCGCGGCGACCCGCATCTGTGCGCCAAGCGGCAAGTGTTTGGCATGCATCGCCCCGGCGCATTTGCCGAATATGTCAATGTGCCGCTCAAAGACTTGCTGCCTTGGGATCCCAAACTGCCCGCCACCGCCGCAGCGCTGGCCGAGCCGCTGGGCAACGGCGTGCATGTGGTCAATCTAGTGCGCGCTCTGAACCCGCGCACGGTGCTGGTGATTGGCGCCGGGCCGATCGGGCTGTTGACCTTGCAAGCGTTTCGCGCACTGACGGATGCCACGGTCTATCAAGCCGATTTGAGCGCCGATCGGCTTGATGTCGCGCGCGCGACCGGCGCGGCGGGCGTCTACGATCCGCGCAGCGTGGATTTGGTCAAAGTGTCTCAGGATCTGACGGATGGCGAAGGCGTGGACGTGGTGGTCGATGCGGTCGGCGCGGCCATCACCAAAAAGCAGTCGGTGCAGGCGGTTCGCCCGGGTGGTGCGGCGGTGTGGATTGGGTTGCACGAAAACTCAGTCGACGGCTTTGCGACCTATGACGTTACGCTTCCCGAGAAGCGTGTGTTTGGCTCGTATGCGGCCACGCTCGCAGAGATGGGCGTGGCGCTGGAACTCATGGCCAGCGGGCGCGTCGAAACGGCTTCGTGGGTGGATGCCTATCCGCTGAACCGCGGAGTGGAAGCGTTCAATCGAATGCTGGCGGGCAAGGGCAAAGACATCAAGGCCGTGATTACGCCATAGCCGTGGCGGAGGGAAGCATGGGGCAGCTTGCTGGCAAGAAAGTGATCGTGTCAGGCGCGACGAGCGGCATCGGCCAGGCCATCGCCATACGCGCTGCGCGCGACGGCGCCGATGTGGCGTATTGCGGTTTGACGACCGTGGGATCGGACGAGACGACCGCTGGGATTGAGCGGGCCGGTCAACGCGCGTTCTTCAAAGCGGTCGATCTGGCGGATATCGACGCCGCGCGCGAGTTCGCGCGCGAGGCAATCGCGTTTTTGGGCGGTGTCGATGGCCTGGTCAACAACGCCGGCGCCAACCTGTGGCACGGCGTGGAACACAGCACGTGGGAGCAACTCGACCATTGTTTGCGCGTGAATTTCTATCACGCCTGGGCGATTTCGCAGGAGTGCTATCCGTCGATGAAAACGGCTGGAGGCGGCGTCATCGTGAACATGAGCTCGGTCAACGCGCATTCGACGCTGCCTGGGGTGTTTCCCTACAACATGGCCAAAACCATGCTGGTGGCATTCACCAAATCGATCGCCATGGAGCTGGGCCGCTTCAACATTCGCTCGGTGGCCATCCAGCCTGGATTGATCATGACGCGCATGGCGGACGAGTACTTCGACACCTTTCCAGATCCGAAGAAAGCGCGCGAGTCGATGCTGAGCAGCTATCCGTTGAATCGCGGCGGCAAACCCGAGGAAATCGCAGCGACGGTGGCGCACATCTTGAGCGGCGAAAACGCGTTTATGAGCGGCAACGAGTTGTTGATCGATGGCGGCATCACCACGCTGCTCGAGACGCCAAAAAGTTGGCTATAGTAGCGGCCAACATCATGAAATACTCTGTCAACACCGTTCACTGCGACTGGCGCGCGTCGGACGAGGAAGTTTACCAATCGCTCAAGCGAGCCACAGCGCCACTATCCTCCGCCTGGGACCGGTTGAAGCGCGCGCGGCGCATCGGCATCAAGTTTAACCAGGACAAACAGCTAAAGCAGCTGATTTTGCACGAAGGCCATCGCCAGCAGCTTGTCGACGATTCGGTCGTGCGCGCGACGCTGCGGCTGCTGCGTGAAAATACCAAAGCTGAGGTGTTTGTCGTCGACTGCTCGTTTTACACGCATTACGTCAAGGCCGAGAACACTCTGCAGATCGGCCATGTGTTGCACGAGTTCGATGTGCCCTATGTCGATGGCACGCAGGACGTGGTATGGGCCGATGTGCCCGGCGGCGGGCAGATGTTCGACAAATACCCCATGCCCCGCGCGTGCTTCGACGCCGACGAGATGATCTCGGTTCAGAAACTCAAAAGCCATGCGTTTATGGGCATCACGCTCACGACCAAGAACCTGTTTGGCCTGATGCCGTTTGAGCCCGCCGGCCGGCCGCGCGTGTATTACCACCATCTGGTTCGCATGCCCTACATGCTGGCTGATCTGGCCAGGCTCTATGATCCGGCGCTTAGCATTCTGGATGGCATGGTGTGCCAGGCCGGCGAGGAATGGGGCGCTGGCCAGGGCCTGGTGCGGTTTGGTAATTGCATCACAGCCGGCGACAACTGCATCGCCACCGACTCGGCTGGCGCGGCGCTGATGGGGCACACCACGCAGGACGATTGGCTGGCTGAGCCGTTTCACCGCGATCGCAACCATCTGCGCGTGGCGAAGGATGGCGGCTACGGCGAATGCGATCTTGCCAGCATCGACTGGAAAAGCGAAGTGACAGCGCCGGTGGCGAACTTCTTCGCCAAAATTACGGACACGCGCGATACAGTGGTCAGTTGGCGCAAGACGACCGCCGAGCAAGGGCTCTACTTCCGGGATCACCGCAAGCGTTTTGAGCAGTACAAAGGCGAATACATCCTGCTGCAGATGGGCGAGGTGAAATGGCATGATCCAAGCGGCATTGTTTCTGCCAGCCGGCGCGTCTTGTCGGGTGACAATCCCAATCAAGCCATGTGGATGAAATACGTCGATCCCGATGAGGCTGAAGGCGAACACTTCGAAGTCTACGAGCGTACACTGCAGGAGATGGTTCCGGCCTAATTCGTGCAATCACTAGAACTCATCCAAAAATGTGGACTCCACCTTGCTTGCACACCTGAAACGATGGCGAAAAAGGTGGGGCCCACATCTTCAGGATGAGTTCTAGCGACGCGACTCTCACAATTTGTCTCCGTCTCGGCATCCGAAATCAACCGCGATTTCGGATGCCAAATTTCAGTTTCCGAGACGCAGCGTCATGAATCTCAAGCACTATCTTGAGCGCATCGGCTACGACGGCCGGCTGACGCCAACGCGCGAAGTGCTCTTTGCGCTGCATCGCGCGCACTTGATTGCGATTCCTTACGAAAATCTTGATATCCATCTGGGTCGCCAGCTGAGCCTGGATCACGCCGCGATCTTCGACAAGCTCGTGACGCGCAGGCGCGGCGGCTGGTGCTACGAAATGAACGGGCTGTTTGCATGGGCGTTGGAGGCTATTGGCTTTGACGTCGGCTTCATCGGCGCCGCTGTGGGCGCGAGCGACCTGGATGCGGCCAACCTGCGCGAGCACCTGCTGTTGCGCGTCATGCTCGATCAGCCCTATATGGCGGATGTGGGTTTTGGCAATGCCTTTGCCGAGCCGCTTCCGTTGAGGGCGGGCGAATATGCGCAAGGCTTTCACACTTATGGGCTTGCCAGGCACGCGGAGAAGGACTACTGGCTGTTCAGCAATCAGGCGTATGGCGGCGCGGGCTTTCGGTTTCGAGATGAAGCGCGCGCTCTGGACGATTTTTCGGAGCGCTGCCAGTGGCTGCAAACCTCGCCCGAATCGGGCTTTGTGCGCGTGACGGTGTGCCATCGTTTTCGGCCCAATGGCGAGATTGTGACTCTGCGCGGCGCGGTGCTGGACGAGATCACGGTGCTCGGCAAACGCACGCGCGTCATCGATTCGGCAGAAGCGTATGCGCGCGTGTTGCGCGCGGACTTTGGCCTGGAGTTGCCGGAGGCTGATGGGCTTTGGCCCCAGGTTTGGCACTCGCACCTGGCTTGGGTCGACTTGCAGCGCTGAACGGAGTCATTTGCGGCGATTGCCACATATCGCTACACTGCTCGCATCATGAGCAAACCCAGCTGGCGCGGCATTTTTGCCATACCGATGACGCCGTGGACCGAGAGTGATCGGGTCGACGAAGATGTGTTGCGTGCGGAGATCGATTTTATCTGCGAGAGCGCGGCAGGCATTTTGGTGCCGGTGCTGGTGAGCGAGTTTCAAGCGTTGACCGACGCCGAGCGCAAGCTCATGGTGCGCATCCCGGTTGAGCAAGCGCGCGGGCGCGTGCCGGTGATCGCCAATGTCGCGGGCGTAAACATTCCGCAGGCGGTGGACTTTGCGCGCTACGCGCGCGAGATCGGCGCCGATGGTGTGATCGCCATGCCGCCTTATGCCATTCGCCCTGACTTCGATGTGACGCTGGCCTATTTCGAAGCCATCAGCGCTGCTGCGCAAATGCCGGTCTGGATCCAAAACGCCGGGCTGATGCCGCTCAGCGCCGATCAGGTGATCCGGTTGTGCGACGAGATCGAAAACGTGCGCTGGGTCAAGGAGGAAGTGCCGCCGACGCCGCGCAGCATCGGCGCGCTGTGCGATCGCAAGAGCCCGAACGTACACGGCGTGATGGGCGGGGTGGGTGGCCTCTATCTGCCAACCGAGCATGATCGCGGCTGCTGCGGCTGCATGGTCGCTTGCGAAGTCTGCGATGTGCTGCAGCGCGTCTGGGAGATGCTGGACGCCGGGCAACGCGGGCAGGCGGGCAATCTGTTTGAGCGCGTCCAGAACATCATCGTGCTGGAAGCGATGATGGGCATGACTTTCGCCAAAGAGTTCATGAAGCGGCGCGGCGTGTTCAAGAACAACAAGATGCGCATGCAAGGGCCGACGCTTGCCCCGGCCGATCTGCGCGAGATCGACCGCGCCTGGGAGCGCATCTACCCCGACCTGATCTGGGGCAAGTAATCCACGGGCTCCGTGTCGCTCCACCGAGCCCCGCGCATCACCGCTGTTCCAATCGAATGGCCACGTCGGTTGAGAAGTCGGGCAGAGGCACATAGGCGTTGCCGTCCAGGACGGTCAGCGGCCGTTGCACCAGCCACTTGCCGGTCTGCGGCGAATAAATGCCCAGCACGTATAGCCCGCGATCCAGGTTGGGAATGGTCACAACCTGCCCGTTGACGGGGGTGGGCGAGTATTGCCAGTTCCCAAGCGTTTTGCCGGCTTTTTTGGCCTCCTGTTGAGCTTTGTCAAAAGCGCCCTTCACCGCGTTCGCGTCATAGTCGCGATGACGCACCCACACGAGCGCAGTCTTTCGGTTCGCCAGCGCGCGGGCAAACGCAGCTTTCCCGGCATACAGCTTTGCCGGCGCCAGCGCAGACAAATCCACATCGCGAACGAACTCGGCGAAACGGCCATACTCGGGCCACAGTCCGCGCGGATCGACGAACCCGTCCCACCACCAATACATGCCGGTGCCGGCATAGCCCAGAAACGGCGCAGCCCAGATGCTGTTGTGAAAATGGACGAGCTCGCGCTGAATCAGTTGCGCATCCGCCCCGCTAGCCGAGTAACCGTGCTCGGCCATCAACAGCGGTTTTGTTTGTTTGCCCGTATTCGCGCCGATGCGATCGTAGTTGACCTTAAAGACGCTGAGCGGATCGTACGACGAATAATCGTGATCCTGGGCGAAGTCCAGCTCGGGCATGCGCCAAAGTGTGGTCGCTGCGCCATTGGCATGGCTGTTGGTCACCAGGTGGCGGTATGGATCGAATTGCCGCAGATGCTCGGTCATCTCTTTGACCCATGGCCGCAGATCGGTGTCGGCGATGGGCGTCCAGTTGACCTCGTTCCACCACTCCCAGGCGAACAGGCTGGTGGAATACGACCAGCGCGCGGCGACATAGCGCACGCGGCGCTTGAACAGAGCGCGCGCGGCCTCGTTGCTGACAAATTCCCCCGGCGTTTTGAGCATGCCGCCGTTGGTGGCGTTGTATGGATTGTCTTTCCATTCTGGATTGACGCTCTCGCTAAAGGCGCCATGATTGAGCAGGCATAGCATGATCGTGATGCCGCGCGCTTCGGCCAGCTTGAAGACCCGGTCAAGCAGCCAGGCCTGCTTCATGCGCGCGCGGTAGTCGCCCAGGCCGCTATCTTTCCATTCCAGTCCAAACGACCACGACGCCATCCAGATGCGCGCGACGTTGCCGCCATGGGCCGCCAGCCGGTCGAACCAGCGCTCGTAATCTTGCAGCACGATCTGATCCTGACCGGTGGCCCAGCCAACGTTGAGCCCAATCGGAAAGTACAGATCGCCCGTGTCGTAGGCGAAGTAGTGCGGATTGCGCGGATTGATGCGCACAAAACCGCGCGCCTGGGCCGGGTCGGTTGCGGCTGCCACGTTGATGCTGGCCGTCTCGCTCACGAGCGCATCGCCCACGCGCCTCGCCGTGGCGCGCCAAACGCCCGAGCGCGTGGGTGTAAAGCGCGCGCGCCACTCGCCGGCGCCGATTGGCTGCAAGCTGGCGTCAAAGTCTTGATACCAGAACGCCGGCACGTTGAACGCCCGCCCGCGCGGCGGCGTGATCGTCACCAGCAGGTCGATCTCAGCGGTGTCGAACGGATTGGCCGCATCGAGCACGCCGGCGTCGGCGCTGATGCGCAGCTCGACGCCCCGATAGGCGAATGCACTTTCCGACAATGCCTCAATCGCCAGCTGCGCGGTCTGGGCGCGCGTAGTGACGAGGGGGAGGGCGAGCTGTGTTGCGGCAAGCGCCGCGCAACAGGCCAGCCGTTGGGCGAAATTGGGCATTGTGTGCTGGATGTTAACCGGTCTTGAAGCCATGCGCCATGCAAGGGGACTGTCCATTCCGGCGTTGCGCCCATGTCCATGTCGTAGTTCAATGGCCACATGGCCAAACGACCTCGAGCCCCCAAAGACGAATCAATAGACAAGCTCACCGCCAACGTCAACACCTATTCCAGTCCTTCCGCTTTGAAGATCACGGACATGCGGGTGGCGGTGGTGTGCAGCAACTACGACTATCCGATCATTCGCATCGACACCAATCAGGGCGTGTATGGCATCGGCGAAGTGCGTGACGCCGGGCACAAGGAGAACGCGCTGCAGTTCAAGAGCATATTGCTTGGGCAAAACCCGCTCAACTTGGACATGATCTTTCGCCATATCAAAAACTATGGCAACTGGGGCCGGGAAGGCGGCGGCGTCAGCGGGATCGAGATTGCACTATGGGATCTGATCGGCAAGGTGTATGGCGTGCCGTGCTGGCAGTTTTTAGGCGGCAAATATCGTGATGCGGTGCGGCTGTATGCCGATACGCCTGCGCCGACCGATACCACGCCTGAGGGCTATGCCAAACGCGTGCTAGGGCGTAAGAAGCTGGGCATGACGTTTATCAAGTTCGACATCGGCCTGCATTTGCTGGAGGGCATGAAAAATGTTCGCATAGGCAGAGCGACGCGGCATGAGAATGAGATGGGCCGCTGGTGGTGGCGCGCGCCGGGCACCGGTCGAGTGGTGCAGGTGACCGACGCCGGCATCGCGCGCATGGCGGAGGTGGTGGCGCACGTGCGTGAAAAGGCCGGCTGGGACGTGTCGCTCTGCATCGACCACTTTGGGCACGGCATGATGACCGTCAAGGAAGTGATCAAGCTCGGCCATGCGCTGGCGCCGTATGGCCTGGCCTGGATAGAAGACCCCGTGCATCACTATGACATCGACGGCCACAAACAGGTCACCGACGCCATTAGCACGCCCGTAGCAGCAGGCGAGGAGCTCTATCTCTGGGACGGATTTCGCGACATGATCGAGAAGCGCGCCGTAGACATCATTCATCCGGATCTGCTTACCTCCGGCGGCATGATGGAGACCAAGAAAATTGCCGACTATGCAGAGCGCTATCAGATCCCGACCGCGCTGCACTTTGCCGGCTCGCCGATCGCTTTTATGGCCAATGTGCACACGGCTGCGGCGCTCTCGTCATTCGTGGCGTTGGAGCACCACGGCCTCGATCTGCCGTTCTGGGAAGGGTTGGTCACCGGGCTGCCCGCAGACTATATTCAAGATGGCTATGTGCAAGTGCCCAACAAGCCTGGCCTGGGGGTCGATTTGAATTACGAGGGCATACGCGAGAACCTGCGCGCGCCGTCCGGGTTGTTTGAGGAAACTAGCTACTGGGATACGCCAAAACTCGGCTTCTGGCAGCCGGACAAGCGCTGGGACAAGTAACTTGGCAAGCTTGTGGCCGCCATGTAGAAATTCGAGCAATGTTGCGCCGCCAGCCGCCAAATCCCATGGCTGCGCAGTTGACAATCAGCAAAAAGTCGGAGGGTGTATCGGGGCTTTTTGTGTAATATTCGCCACACTTGAAACTTAGGACACCCCCGCGCTTGCACGCCTGATGCACTCAGCTGGAAGCGCGGGGACACCGTCACCGCCATCGCCGTTTTCACTGTTGCTCGTCGCCGCATCGAAATGGACATTACTGAGCGCATTGCCGCTGCGCAATCTGCTGCCGGACACCGCTTCAGCCGCACGCAATTGGCTGCCGCAGGCGTTGCAGCCTATGGCCTGTCGCATCTGCTGTTTCAGCTGTTCTTCCCAGCCGATTCCGAAGCGCGCGGCACGCTTGACACGATCCTCTTGGCCTTGGGCGGCCTTCTGACGACCATCATTCTCTTTGGCGCAGCCCGCCGCTCGGCTCAGGTGTCCAGCAACTCCGCTGCCGCCTGGCAATTGCTGGCGCTTGCCCACGCCTCCTATTTGACCGGCGATGTGCTGTGGCTTGTAATCGAGAGCACGCTTAATTTGCAGCCGTTTCCATCGTTGGCGGACGCAGCCTATCTCGGATACTACGTGCTCGCGCTGTTTGCAGCGCTAAGCTTGACCGTGAAACCGCAATCGCGCAATGAGGCGATAAAGCTGTCGCTTGACATGGGCGTGGTCATACTGGCGTCTGGCACAGTGGCATGGGCGTGCCTATTCAGCCCAATTCTGACCGATGCAGGCAGCGACTATTGGACATTGCTGCTCTCGCTGCTGTATCCCACACTGGATTTGATGCTGATCTGGTTGCTGGTCATTCGCCTGCTGAGCCATGCCGCACCAAGCCGCGGCATAGGCGTTTACGCGATCAGCCTGGCGGCCATGACGGTGGCCGATGCGCTGTTCAGCTTTCAGTCCGGCACTGGCACCTATGTCAGCGGTGCAAGCGTGGTCGATTGGATCTTTCCTGTGGGGCTTGTGCTGGCGTCCGTCGGCGGACTGCTTCAGATTCGCAGCCTGCGCTCACCGGATGAGGGTGTAGATTCGACCCGCAACGCCAAGATGTTGACGTTGACGCGCCGCATTCAAGTGGGTATGGGCTCGGGCCTGGCTTATCTCTGGATCGCGGCGCTCTTTGGCGTGATGCTGACGGAACATGCCGAAGGCGATGCCGTTTCGAATGTCAGCAATTTTCACCTGACGGCGTTGGCCCTGGGCGTTGTCTTGGTGCTGGTGCTGCTGCGACAGTCGCTCACCATCCGTGACAACATGCTGCTGACCGAACGCGGCGAGCGCTTGCTCAACGTGTCGCACATCTTGGCCGCGCCGGTCGATGTTGCCCAAACCCCTGGGCGCGTGCTGGTGGAGCTCAACGCCCTGGCGCCCAGCGACGAGTCTTATCTGGTTCTGCAACACGACGATGGCCTCTCCATCTGTGGCGTAAAAAGCTGGACACATTCAGGGCTGCGCGTTGCGCGCCTTCCGTTAAAGCCCGACCTATCCGCGTTGTATGCCAGCCAGGGGCTGGTTGAATTGACCGAAGGCGTGCCGCCAATTCTGGCGCGCAGTTGCGCCGCCATGGTGTTGCGCATCATCGCCGACGGGCAAGCTGCCCTTTGGCCCGGGCGAACGGTTTTGCCGATGCGCCACTGGACGCTGTATCCGCTCCTCAACGGCAACACCGCCCTGGGGTTCATGGTTATGGGGTACATTCAGTCGCCGCCTCGCGCGCTGAATCTGGCGGGCACTCTGCCTGCGTTTGCGCGCACAGCCGTGGCATGCATTGAGACCTCCCGGCTGCGACAGCAGCAACTTACCGCCGCCGCCGCCAACGAACGCAATCGCCTCTCGCGTGATCTTCACGATTCCGTGCTGCAGGCCATCTACGGTGCTGCGATGGGCATGCGCACCGCGGAAGCGCACGCCATTGGCAAGCATAAGCCGATCGAGGACGCGCTCGAGTATTCGATCAACCTTGTGGAAGGCGCCATTTCCGAGATGAAAGCGCTCATCTTCATGTTGCGCCCGGAAACGCTGATGAGCGAAGGCTTGCTTGTGGCGTTGACGAAGCAGGCGCAATCTCTATGCAAACGGCACGCCATCGATACTGTGGTCGACGCGCAGTGCGCCGAACCCGAGTTGTCTTACGAGGCCAAAGAGGCGTTTTTTCGCATTGCGATCGAAGCGGTGCAAAATACCATCAAGCACGCCCGCGCCAACCGTTTGATCATCACAGCGCGCATGCGCGGCGATGTCTTTGAGATGTCGATTGTTGACAACGGCGTCGGCTTTGACGCCACGCGAAGCTACAAAGACAACCTGGGCCTGGTTTCGATACGCGAACGCGCCGCGCAGATCGCCGCGTCGGTCGTGTTTGACAGCGTGCCCGGCAAGGGCGCCAGCGTCACCGTCGGGTTGCGCATTGCGACTACTCCACAGTGACGCTTTTGGCCAGGTTCCGCGGCTGATCGACATCGCAGCCCAGCCGCACGGCCATGTGATACGACAGGCGCTGCATTGGAATCGTCACGAGCACCGGAATTAGGAACTCAGGGGCGGGCGGGATTTCAATCACATAGTCGGCTTTGGTGCGGATGAACGTGTCGCCCTGCGTGGCGATGGCGATCACCGTGCCGCCGCGCGCTCGCACCTGTTCCACTTGCGAGATCATCTTGTCGTAGACCGAGTCTTTGACGGCCACGCAGACCACCGGCATCGTTTCGTCAATCAGCGCGATCGGGCCGTGTTTCATCTCGCCGGCGGGGTATCCTTCGGCATGAATATATGACACTTCCTTGAGTTTGAGCGCACCTTCAAGAGCGATTGGATAGTTCATCCCGCGGCCGAGAAAGAGAAAATGCTCGCGGTCGTGAAACTTGTTTGCCAGCTCGTCATAGATCGGATTGGCTTCGAGCACCTGGCTGACCAGCCCGGGCAGGTGCGCCAGCTCCAGCGCCAGCGCCCGCGCGCGCGCAGCCAGCTTGTCGTCACCGGATTGCTGGGCGAGGTAGCAGGCCAGCAGATATTGATCGACGATCGAGGCCACAAACGTTTTTGTGCTGCACACGCCAATTTCAGGGCCGGTGCGCATGCTGATGGTCACATCGGACGAGCGCTCGGCCTGTGACCCCACGGCGTTGACGATCGACCATACCCGCGCGCCTTTCTGCTGTCCTTCGTGCATGGCCGCCAGCGTGTCGGCCGTCTCGCCGCTCTGGGTAATCCCCAGAATCGCGTGGCCAGGCTCGATCAATGGGTCGCGATAGCGAAACTCCGAGCCGTAATCGACCTCGACCGGAATGCGCGCGATGCTCTCAAGATAGAACTTGCCCACCAGCGCGCTGTTCTTGGACGTGCCGCAGGCGACCGAGTAAATCTTGCTGGGTCGCCAGCTGTCGAAGCCGTCGAGCACCACCTGGCCAGTCTCAAAATTAACGCGGCCGCGCACCGTGTCGGTGAGCGCGCGCGCCTGTTCGAAAATCTCCTTCTGCATGAAGTGGCGGTACTCGCCCTTCTCGGCGCTGACCGGGTCCCAGGCGATGGCGTGCACCGGCTTTCTGACCGGCGTGCCGTCCAGCTTGCGCACTTCGATTTTGCCGACGCTG
Source organism: Chloroflexota bacterium (assembly GCA_031368515.1). GTDB lineage: Bacteria > Chloroflexota > Anaerolineae > J036 > Brachytrichaceae > CANJQH01. Next base: position 7,005 of record JANMNW010000361.1, on the reverse strand, counting down.
ACCAAAGCCACTTCGCCATCTTCCAGAAAAACGATGTTGCGCGTGTGCTCGAGGATGCCGGGCACATCCGAGGCGATGAACGTTTCGTCGCTGTTGATGCCGATGGAAATGCCGCCGGCGTTGCCCAGCCGCGCTGCGATGAGCTTGCCCGGCTCGCGCATGTTCATCATCACGATCGCGTTGGAGCCGCGCAGCTGCTTGAGCGTGGTGAACGCCGCCTGTTCGAAGCTCTGGCCGCCGCGCATGTAAGCATCGACCATGTGCGGCACCACTTCGGTGTCGGTTTCGCTTTTGAACGCGACGCCTTCGGCTTGCAGATCATGCTTGATCTCGACGAAGTTTTCGATGATGCCGTTTTGGATCACCGCAATGCTGCCCTCGCTGTTCAGATGCGGATGCGCGTTTTCCTCGGTGACGCCGCCGTGCGTGGCCCAGCGGGTGTGGCCGATGCCGGTTTGCACACCGCTTATTTGGCGTGCTTTGAAAATGGCGCGCAAGCCGTCCATTTTGGCGTCCATGTTGCCGAGCTTGCCGACCGCGCGCTCAACGGCAATTTCGTTGCCGTTGAGCACAGCGATTCCCGACGAGTCATAGCCGCGATACTCCAGTCGCTTCAGGCCGCCATAGATCAAGTCCGATGCCTCGCGGGGTCCGATGTAGCCGATGATGCCGCACATAGCAGGTAGTCTCCTTGTCTGGTTCAGTTGGGGCGCCCGCCTATTATCCCGCGTTCGTTTGTCAGGGATGCAATCTGTGTTATGTATCGCCATCCGGACAAAAAAAGATGCCATCTCTTCAAGAGATAGCATCTTTGATACCTACCAAGTTACCTGCCCGAAACGGCCTTTAATCCGCCGCAAGCCGGGCAGGTGCCATCCGGGCGGAAGATCGAATAGCCCGCCTGCGGGTCGTCATCGAACTGCCGAAAATCGGCATTCCAGATGATCATGATCCACACGCGCTTGCTGGCGCGCGAGAGCTCCACCGCGCGGCGCAGCCAGTCGACCTGGTTTTGCAGCGTGATGTTGTTGCCCCAGGAGAAACCGCCGGGCAATGCGGGCGCAATGCCGTCTTTGGTCACGTAGCCAAGCTCGGTCCAGCAGATCGGTTTCTTGACGCCAAAGGCGTTGACATTGACCGCCAGCGTGCCTTGGAAATACCACTGCGAATGATCGGCCGAGCCCACCGGCGCGCCTGAGGATTGATCGGGCCCGACCATGGTGCCGTTGTGATGCGCGCCGACGCAATCGAGCCAGGCGGCTGCCCCGGCAGCCGCCAGACGCTGCACAAACACACCGTCGTCACAACCGGCGTTCGAACAGTTGCCGCCGAAGTAGCCGGTCGGCGCGGTGGCGCCGCTGATGACAATCACCTCCGGGCGCACCGATTTGATGGCCCCGTAGGCCTCGCGCAGCATGTTTGCGTAGTTTTCCGGGTTGACCTGACCGTTGCCGCTGCCGCCGTATTCTCGGTCGAGGTTGGGTTCGTTCCAGACTTCGATGGCGTCGGCGCCCTGCGCCGCCAGCTTGGCCAGTTCGCGCGCGAAGTCCTTGTGATAGTTGGCGTCGGCCGCGCGGCCGCGATCGCCCACCGCGCCTATGAGCAGTTTGATGCCGTTGCCGTGCGCGGCGTTGACCAGGCCGGAGATGTCAGGCGCGCCGCCGGGCATCACCACCTGATATTTGGCCCAGCCCATGCCTGCGTCGTTGCGCATGCGCGGCAGGATCCCGGCGTCGCGAAAGTGCGCGCCAAAGTCAAAGCCGGGGAAGGCCGGCGTCGCCCCGGCGCCGGCTGGCGGCTTGGGGCCAGGCTTGGATTTGCCGGGCGCACCGGTGTAGACCGCCAGCACAAAGCCGGGCTGGCCGTTGAGCGTGGTGCGCCACCAGCGATTGTCCTTGGTTTTGGCGTCGACGCTGATGCTTTGTCCGCGCGTCAGCTTGCCGATGATCGCGGCTTTGAGATCGGGCTGCTGCCGCACGTTGAGCACGTTGGTAGTGACGACGACGGTGAGCGGCGCGCCGAGCGGGACGATAACCGGCGCGGTTTGCGCGCTGGCCGGCGCTTGCCCGGCGATACAGGCGGCGATGACACAAGCGAGAATTGTGGCGAGTTTTTTCATGGGTGTAGAGCGCAGGATGCGCAAGGAAAAGAGAGATGCCATCTCTTTACGAGATGGCATCTCTATGAACTACGAACTTATCTGCCTGAAACGGCTTTCAAGCCGCCGCAGGCTGGGCAGCTGCCGTCTGGGCGGAAGATTGAGAACCCGGCTTGCGGATCTTCGTCGAATTGGCGGAAGTCGGCATTCCAGATGATCAGAATGCGCACTTTACCGCTGGCGCGCGAGAGCTCGACCGCGCGGCGCAGCCATTCGACCTGATTCTGCATCGTGATGTTGTTGCCCCAGCTGAATCCTCCGGGCAACGCACCGGCGATGCCATCTTTTGTCACGTAGCCAAGCTCGGTCCAGCAGACGGGCTTTTTGCCGCCAAAGGAGTTGTAGTTCACATCTAGCGTGCCCTGGAAGTACCACTGGTGGTGACCGGCGCTGCCAACCGGCGCGTTGGTGCTTTGATCCGGGCCGACCATGGTGCCGTTGTGATGCGCGCCGATGCAGTCCATCGAATTGGCGCCGCCGGCGGCGGCCAGGCGTTGCACAAAGATCGCGTCATCGCAGCCGGCGTTGGTGCAGTTGCCGCCGAAGTAGCCGGTTGGAGCGGTTGCACCGCTCACCACCAGCACATTCGGATTTGCCGCCTTGATTGCGGTGTATGCCTCGCGCAGCATGTTGGCATAGTTCTCAGGGTTGACCTTGCCGTTGCCGCTGCCGCCGTATTCGCGATCGAGGTTGGGTTCGTTCCACACTTCGATCGCATCTGGGTTTTGGCGCGCGACCGCAGCAAGAGCGGCGGCAAACTCTTTGTGATAGTTGGTGTCGGACGCGCGGCCGCGGTCGCCGACTGCGCCGATGAGGATTTTCAAGCCTGCGCCTTTGGCCGCGCCGATCACGCCTGACAAGTCGGGCGCGCCGCCGGGCATGACAACTTGATATTTCGACCAACCCATGCCCGCTTCATTGCGCATGCGGCCAAGGATGTTGGTCTCTTTGAAGTGCGCGCCAAAGTCAAAGCCGGTGAAGCTGCCAGGCGCAGCCGGTGCGGCAGGAGCGGGCGCGCCGGGAGCGGCTGGCGCCGCGGCAGTTTTGCCAAACGAGGTATACGCCGCCCAGACAAACGCTGGTTTGCCCTGATAGTTGATGCGCAGCCACTGGCCGTCTGCGGTTTTGGCGTCGGCTGCGACTGTCTGGCCTTGGGTAAGCTGGCCGATGATCTGGCCTTGCAAGCTGGGTTGCGCGCGCACGTTGAGTTGCGGTGTGGTGACCACAATGTTGGTGCCGCTGCCTGCTGCCGGAGCGGCAGGCGCTGCTGGCGCAGCCGGTGCAGCGGGCGCCGCCGGAACCGCCGCGCCGGGCGCTCCGACCAGCTGCGCAAAGATAAACGCTTTCTTGCCCTGATAGTCGACCCGATACCAAGCGTTGTCGGATGTTTTGGCGTCTGCCGTGAGCTTGGTGCCCTTGGTGACCACGCCCAAGATCGTGTCTGCCGTGCTGGGACCGCTGCGGATATTGGCTTGTTCAGCAGTAACTACAAGCTGGACGCCTTGCGCGGCGCCGACGGCGGGCGGGGCTGCGAGCACCGCACCTGGCGTGACCGTTGTGAGCACGGTGGCCGCCGCTATTACGCCAATGACAGCCTTGCTAAAAGACATTCGCATTCGTTCTCCTCTAAAACCTATCTAAAGGTACTTTTCCACGGCCCATCCGCCTTCACGCACGATGGGCACTGCGTTTGGCGCGGCAAATGGGTCAAAGAGCAGTCTATTGTGGCCTTGCAACGCATCCACTACGTCGCCCATCCAATCCGCCAACGCCACCGGTCTATTCAGTTCTTGTGCAATGGTGAGGGGAGTGATGTCATCCAGCGCGATACCGTCGGGGTGGTCGAACATAATTCTTGGCAAAACCACCACCTCGCCAAGATTATCACGAGATTTCAGGGCCGCAATCACATCGGCGCCCGGCAGCAGGCCGGCCACCGTAATCGTGTCGCCCAAGTGCTGATTCACCACAGCAACGGCATCGATGCGCAAGCCTGTGTCTTGGGACAGCTCAGCTGCCGCACGCGTCAGTGTAGGCGCAAACAGTGTGCCTGTGACCAGCGTCGCGCTTTTGAACACGCTGGCCAGCGGGCGCTGGGCGTTGTGCGCCGCAAGCTCGTTGCGCCTCACCTTGCGCCATTCATCGACAAAGGCGCGCACCATGCCCAGGCCGTTTTCGTTCAGCGCCAGCCCGTCATAGCTGCGTTTGGACGGCAGTTTGCGGCCAGCCACCAAATACCATTCGTCCGTGGCGTGCACAAAGCGCGCGCCCAGCGTGGCTTGAAATTCGCGCTGCCAGGCATGCACACTGCGCAACAAGGCCTGCGCTTCTTTGGCCGTGTGCGAACGATGGCCGTATTTGTGATGCCGGGTCAAACCCACAGGCACCACGGTGGCGCTGAGCACGTTGGGATGCAGGCTTGCGAGCGTGCGTACGCTTTCTTCGAGTCGCGCGCCGTCGTTCAACCCGGGCGTAACGACCAGTTGGGTATGCGCTTCGATGCCATGTTCCGCCAGCCAGCGCAACTGATCGACGACATTCGGCGCGGTGGCGTTGCGCAGACAGGCGCGGCGCGTTTCCAGGTCCGTGGCGTGCACCGAGACATAGAGCGGCGAAAGCCGCTGCTCTGCAAGCCTGTCCCAGTCTTCCTGCGCCAAGTTGGTGAGCGTGACGTAATGGCCGAACAAAAACGAGTAGCGATAGTCGTCGTCTTTGATGTAGAGCGTGCGCCGCATGCGCGGCGCGTTTTGCAGCACAAAGCAAAACGGGCACAGGTTGTTGCAGCGCCGGATGTCGATATCGAAGGTCGGGTGCTCGAACTCGATGCCCAGAGCCTGGCCTTCTTCGCGCGAGGCGCTTACCGTCATGCCGATGCCGGCGTGCTCGAGCTCAAACACCAGCGCCTCGTCCGCGCCATAGAACTGCGCGTCGATCACGTCGCGCAAGGCGTGGCCATTGATCGCGCGCACGGTGTCGCCCGGTTTCAGCCCGGCCACATCCGCTACCGAGCCAAGTTCGATGGACTTGATAACGCCGCTCATGCGTTTTTGAGTCCTGAGTCGTTAGTCCCGAGTCCCGAGTTGGAAGTCCCAAGTCCGGGATCGTTAGTCCCGAGTCCCGAGGCCGAAGGCGGGGTTGCCGACCCTGGAAGGCTCGCTCGGGACTCGGGACTCGGAACTTCTGATCCGGGACTCGGGACTTCCAACTCGGGACTGGCAACTCGGGACTCGGGACCAGCGTAAACGCCCCTCATGTCTGCCGGCAGCAAGGCGGCGAGGTGGCTCATGGCCTCGTCGGTCAGGCGTTGCAGGTCCTCGCGCGCCAGCTTGCGGTTGCCGGTGTCAAGCTTGAACGCCTCGCCCAGCGTGACGCTCACGTGCGCGCGCCGCAGGTTCTTGAGAGCGGGCAGAATGTCCTGGCTGCCCACGATGGCCGCCGGCACCAGCCAGGCGTCGGTGCGCGAGGCCAGAAATGCCAAGCCGTCCTGCGCGTGGATCAGCGCGCCGCTTTTGCTGCGCGTGCCTTCGGGCGCGATCAGGACAATGCCGCCGCCGTTAAGCACTTCGCTGGCGGCTTTGATCGCCTGCAGATCGACCGCGCCGCGATGCACGGGAATCGCGCCATACGTCGAGGCCATCCAGCCGATGCGCCAGTCCTCAAACGACTCGACTTTGGCCAGCGGCGTTACCTTGCGGCGCAGCGATCCCATCAGCAAAAACGGATCGGCCCAGCTGATGTGATTCATGAACACGATGATGCCGCCCGAACGAGGCAATCGCTCGATATTGCGCAGCTCAAAACGCACGATGGTTTTGTACAGCACGCGCAGCACAAATTCGAACATCAGGCGCAAAGGCGCGGCCTTGTTCCAGCGATAGCGCCGGGAAAAAGTTGAACGCTTAGCTTCCGTGCGCATTTTCTTTTGTGGCCACGATCTTGAGCACGGCCACGACCACTTCGTCGACGCTGAGTCCGGTCGAATCCACTGTGATGGCGTCGTCGGCAGGGCGCAATGGCGAGGTGACGCGCTGCGAATCTATTGCGTCGCGCTTGCGCACGCCGGTCAGCACTTCTTCATAGCTGGCGTTCACGCCGCGCTGCATCAATTCCGTCTGGCGCCGCCGCGCGCGCTCTTCGGCTGTGGCAGTAAGATAGATCTTTACGGCTGCGCCGGGCATCACCACCGTGCCGATATCGCGCCCGACCATGACCATGTCGGCGCTCGCGGCGGCGTCGCGCTGTTGGCGCACCATGGCAGTTCGCACCTCCGGATACGCGGCCACCGTTGAGACATAGGCCTCCACATCGCGCGAGCGCAGCGACCAGGTGACGTCGTGATCGTCGAGCAAGATGGTGTATTGCCGGCCATCGTCGATGCTGGGTGCGCGCACGTCGATGCGCAGCGTTTGAGCCAGAGCCGACACCGCCGCTTCGTCCTCCGGGTCGATATCGCGCTCCAGCGCCGCCAGCGCCACGCAGCGATACATTACGCCCGTGTCGAAATAGACATAGCCCAGCGCCTGCGTCACTGCGGCGCCGATGGTGCTTTTGCCGGAACCGGCGGGGCCGTCAATGGCGATTGTGCTGAACATGGGTGGTGAGCTGCTCGACTTCCGCCGGCGTGAGCGCGCGCCAGCGGCCGGATTCTAGCCCAGCGAGCTTGAGCGGACCAATGCGCACGCGCTCCAGTGTAATGACCGGATGCCCAAGCAGCTTGGCCACGCGCCGGATCTGGCGCTTGCGCCCTTCATGCAGCACGATTTTTAGCGTGCTGGTCTCGCGCAGAATGTGCAAGCGGGCGTTGGACTGTGTGGTTTCCAGCAGCGTAACCTGGCAGGGCAGGGTGG
>JANMNW010000006.1:0-11639 GCA_031368515.1 Chloroflexota bacterium | reverse complement strand
CCGGCCCCGCGCTCACGGTCAGCCAGACCGGCGGCGCGGGCGTCGCGATCCGCGGCTTCACCATCCGCAACGGCGCCTCGGCGGTCGCCGGTGGCGGCGTCCGCTGCGAGGCCAGCACGCTCCAGCTCCGCGCCAGCGTCGTGATCGCCAACCGCGCCCAGGACGGCGGTGGGCTGTACGCCCTGGGCTGCGCGGTCGACGTCGCGACCACGCGCTTCGCCGGCAACGCCGGCGTTCGCACCGGCGGTGGCGTGTTGCTCGACAGCAGCACCAGCACGCTCGTCGAGGTCGAGGTCGACGGCAACCAGGCCCGCGACGGCGCCGGCGTCGCCATCCGCGACGGCACGGTGGACCTGCAGGCCAGCGAGCTGCGCGGCAACACCGCCGGCCTGCACGGCGGCGGGCTCTACCTGGCCAGCGACGGGCGGGTCATCGCCACCCTGATCGTCGACAACACCTCGGGCTGGACCGGCGGCGGCGTCCACGTCATCGGCCACGCGCCACTCCTGTCGACCAACACCGTGCGCGGCAACGTCTCGGCCAACGACGGCGGCGGCCTCTACCTCGACCAGAGCGCCGCGACCCTGTTCTCCAACCACGTGCAGGCCAACACCTCGCACGACGATGGCGGCGGCATCCGCGCCTTCGAGAGCCCGGCTCGCCTGGAGGCCAACCTCGTCGAGGACAACCACGCCGACGACGGCGGCGGCGGCATCCGCGTCTCGCACGTGCCGGCGACGCTGGTCGACAACCTGGTCCGCGACAACTACGCCGGCGGCACCGGCGGCGGCCTCGATCTTGACAACGACGCCAGCCTGGTGCACGGCGGCGAGATCAGCGGCAACTACGCCGGCGGCTCGGGTGGCGGCATCTTCACGTGGTTGGCGCCATGGACCGGCCTGGTGGTCGAGGACGTCCTGATCACCCGCAACCGGGCGTGGCAGGGCGGCGGGCTGTACGTGGTCGACAACTTCACGCCGGTCACGCTGCGGCGGCTGCGCGTGACCGACACGCCGCACCCGTTGCTGCTGTCGAACAAGGCCGAGAAGCACCTGCTGATCATCATCGCATCCGACCGCGGTTTGGTGGGCGGATTGCTGACCAACCTGTATCGCTTGGTGTCGCGCTGGAGCAAAGGCAAGAATGTCGAGTGCATCACGATTGGCAAGAAGGCGGCGGCAATCGCGTTGCGCTCGCGGCTGAAGCTGGTGGCGGACTATCCGGCCAGCCAGATCACCAGCCTGGCCAACACCGCTGTCGACAGGTATGTCGATGGCACCTACGGCTCGGTGCACATCGCCTATAGCTCATTCGTCAACACCATGCAGCAACAGCCGATGGTGTCGCAGTTCTTGCCGGTCAATCTGGTTAGCGCCGACGAGCCCGTCTCTGGCCCGCCATATACGTTTGAGCCCACGCCGGCTGAAGTGCTGGATGTGGTTCTGAACGAGTACCTGCGCGCCTCGCTGGGGCAGATCGTGAAGGACGCAATCGCAGCCGAACATAGCGCGCGCTTCGTTGCGATGAAGAGCGCCTATGACAACTCGTCGGAGATTGTGAAGGAACTCAACCTTCAATACAACAAAACACGTCAGGAAAAAATCACCAACGAGATTTCCGACATTGCCACAAGCACTTTGTTTTTATGAAAAAGGAAACTGGAAGAATCAGTCAGGTTATTGGCCCGATCGTCGACGTGGCATTCGACGGCTATACGCCGCCGGTCTATGCCGCGCTCAAGGTGGGTGAACTGACGCTTGAAACCGAGCTCGTGCTGGGCGAGGGCGCCGTGCGCGCGATTGCGATGGGCCCAACCGACGGCTTGGTGCGCGGCATGGAAGTGGTCACCGATGGCCAGCCGATCACCGTGCCTGTGGGCGATGCCACGCTCGGCCGCATTTTCAACGTGCTGGGCGAGGCAGTCGACGAGGCCGGTCCGGTGGGCGCGGCTGATCGTCAGCCCATCCACAAGTCCGCGCCGAAGTTTGCCGACGTGAACACCAAGGTTGAAGTGCTCGAGACCGGCATCAAAGTCATCGACCTGATCGCCCCGTTCGTCAAAGGCGGCAAGACCGCCGTGTTCGGCGGCGCAGGCACCGGCAAGACGGTCATTATTCTGGAGCTGATCAGCAACATCGGCAAATTCCACAAGGGCCACTCGGTGTTTGCCGGCGTGGGCGAGCGCACCCGCGAAGGCACTCAGCTCTATCGTGAACTGACCGAATCCGGCGTCATCAGCCAGACGGCGATGGTGTTCGGCCAGATGAACGAGCCTCCCGGCGCGCGCATGCGCACGCCGCTGGCCGCGCTGACCATGGCCGAATTCTTCCGCGACGAGCGCGGCGAAGACGTGCTCATGTTCATGGACAATGTCTTCCGCTTCGCGCAAGCCGGTTCGGAAGTGTCGGCGCTGCTCGGCCGCGTGCCCTCGGCCGTGGGTTACCAGCCTACGCTGGCCGCAGAAATGGGCGCGGTGCAGGAGCGCATCAGCTCGACCAACAAGGGCTCGATTACGTCCGTTCAGGCGGTGTTCGTGCCGGCCGACGACTACACCGACCCGGCACCGGTGGCGACATTCGCCCACTTGGACAGCACGCTGACGCTCGAGCGTTCACTCGCCGACCAGGCGCTCTTCCCGGCCATTGAGCCGCTCACCTCCAGCAGCCGCGTGCTCGACCCGCTCATCGTGGGCGCGGAGCACTACCGCGTGGCGCGTGGCGTGCAGCGCATTCTTCAGCGCTACCGCGAGTTGCGCGACATCATCGCCATTCTTGGCGTCGACGAGCTGTCGGACGAGGACAAATTGGCTGTGTCGCGCGCGCGCAAGATCCAGCGCTTCCTGACGCAACCATTTTCGGTGGCCGAGCCGTTCACCGGCCGCAAGGGCCAGTACGTCAAGATCGAGGAGACCGTCGCCGGTTTTGCCAAGATCATCGACGGCGCGCTCGACGACATTCCGGAAGATCGTTTCTACATGAAGGGTAACCTCGATACGGTTCTCAATGCTGAAGCTTAAGATCATGTCCCCCGAAAAGACGGTGCTTGAAACCGTCTGCAACTCGGTGACGCTGCCAGCAGCCGATGGGCAAATCACGGTCTACGCCAAACATGCTCCGATCTATACACTGATCAAGTATGGCGAAGTGATTGCGCATACGGACAAGGGCAATATCGAACTGGCCGTAGGTGCAGGGTATGCCGAAATCAACGCCGAGCAAGTCGTGGTGCTGACCAACTATGGCGTGTTGGGCGACGACATCGACGCCGCCCGGGCCGAGTCTGCGCGCGAGCGCGCCTCGGCGCTGATCGCCGAGCGCAAGTCGGAAACGGACATGGCGCTGGCGCAAGCGGAGCTGGCCCGCTCTATGGTCGAGCTCAAGCTCTACAGCAAACGCAAGGGTTCAAATTAAACGCAGGAATCTTGCAAAGCCCCGCGCGACGCGCGGGGCTTTTTGATTTTCCGGCGTGCAACCGCGGCGGTGCGCGGAGTCCGGACTAAGGGCGCGTCGAACGCATACGACTTTGGCCCGTTGAGTCTGTATTTGTGCTCTGCATAATGATCTTGCGCGATACAGCGTCGTCATCCAGGAAGCCAAGCATGAAACAACTTGCTCAAACTAGCCCCATCGGCCGCATGATCGGCAACATCCGCAAAATCGCGCAGCGGCGCCGCGCCGCTCGCCGTGCAAAAGCCACCTGGCAACAGCCGGCGCAACCGTGGCAGCCGCAGCTCAAGCCTGCGTTTGCCCGCTAAATTCGTTGATCTCCGGCTTATCTCTTCCCTCCCCCTTCCCTCGTGAGGTGAGTCGGTGTCAAAACAGGGCGACGGTGCAAACCGTCGCCCTGTTCCTTTTTTCACCCCTGACTTCAGCTTGCTCAGAAACCTGAAACTGCGGCCGAACAGGCGCAGGCAGGCTATCTATGCCGTGTTGCCGCGAATGGGCTGGCACAAAAATTCATGCGACAGCGCCGCTCCCAGCATGAAGAGCGCCAGTGCCGGCGCCAGCGGCGCCAGATGTATCGCGTCAAGATATCCGATATGCCAGTGCACCCACAGCGTCGCCGCAAAGGAGGGGACGGCTGCGATCACCATCGTTCGCCATAGCCAGCGCTCGCCGCGCCGGAAGCCCCACAGCGACGACAACAAGTAGATCAGACCCGCTGAAAGCAGCATGCCGCCAACGGTTGCCCGGTCGTGCGCAATCAGCGGCAGCAGGCGCGGACTTGCCGAGAGCAACGCATCTGCGGCGGTGTTGAGAAAGGCCAGGTCTTGCGGGACAAAGACCCGCGTTATGCCGACGCCGGCAATCACCACACCTGCGCCGATGAGACCGATGCCGAAGAATATCCAACATAACTGCCCCCAGAGGCTCAGGCGCCAAGCGCGTGTTTCAATCAACGCCGGGTTGGGCACGTCTGTGGGCACGGGAAGCTGCGACCGTGCGGCAGCGATGAGAAACTGCGACAGCATCACGGTGACAAAACCATGAAACGGCTCGAAATAGCCAAAGCCAAGAAACAAAAAGAACGACAGCGATCCAACTGTGGCTGACACGAGCACGGCGACTTCGGCCCAATGCCAGCCGCGCCGGGCGCCAACCCACGCGAAACTCGAATAGCCAATGCCCAGAGTCGCCATCAGCCCGGCCAGTGTGATTCGGTCGTGTGTCAGGAACCCGAGCAGATTCGAATTGACCGAGTGCAACTCGGCGCGGCTGAGGCCGACAAAGACCTCGTCGTAGGGCAGCACCACGGGCACAAGCGCAAGATAGGCGGCCAGACCCGCGCCGGACAGCATGGCCAGGCCAAGCCACAACAACCAGAACCACGACATGCCTAGCGTTTCCCGGCCGGGTTCCCGGGCAAATACAGCCGCCTCGGCGCTCACATTGTCTTGCGCAAGCTGCCGGTGAAGAATGGCGTCGTTGATGCGCTTGACCAATCCGGGGCCGCTGAATATCAAACCGCTGTCCAGCTGCAGCAGTGTTGCGCCGGAATCGAGCACTTCCAGCGCGTCGGCCGGTTGATGGATGCCGCCGTTGGCGATCAGCAAGGCGTCGCCTGGCAGCGCGCGACGCAGGGCTATGATGGCACGCACAAGGGGGTGTTTTTGCGCCGGGCCGCAATGGCGAATCTCGTCGGACCCTTGACCGGAGTTGGCTATCGTGGCATCGACGATCAAGCCCTCGCAGCCTGCGGCAAGCGCGGCGCGCGCCAGATCGCAAAGTGCATGTTCTTTCATGTGTGCTGGCAACACGCCGAAAACCGGAAGCCCATATGCGCTGGCAACTGTGAGCACTGCGGGAAGCTGCTCGTCGATGACCGTCCGTGTATTCAGCTCAACTGAAACCGCGGAAACGCGCGCGCGCAGCGCCGTTACGATCGCATCACCGGCGGCGAGACCTTCCGGCGCAATGCGCGCCACGATCATCAACTGCCGATTCCGGCGCGCTGGCAGCTGTGCGGCGAGGGCATCGGCGGTGAGGCGTTGATGCCCTCGTATGGTCACTGACTGTGTTGCGCTGTCGCGGTGAATTTCAGCCGAACGCGCACTCGTGCCAACCGGACCCACCTCAATCAACCCAACACCGAATCGTGAGAGCGCTTGCGTGGCAGTTGCGCACATGTCAAGGTTCAAGCTCACTCCGGCCGGCGATGCCACCTGCATGCGACCGACGGTGCGGGCCAGCCGCGCGTCTGGAATCATGTGTCCCAAAACATCGATGACATAGGTTCCCAAGGGCAGGCGCGCGATCGCCCCCAGCAGCCCCAGCGCGCGATCGCGCCCAATAGCAGGAGGGAACCTAAAGAGGATGGGTTGCGATAGTGTGCGATAGAACCAATCGGGCATGATCTGACTCAACATTAGCTGCGCGATGTGCGGCGCTGTCAATAGAAAGTGGCGAATTTGTAAACAACCTGGCAGACTTGTGCAGCCGGCCGTCCCAATTACACAGGCTTTCTGAGTGTGGCGACCGGACCTGAATCGGCTATGGGCTTGGCGCGGCCAGTGTGGCAGGAGCAGCCACGGTGGGAACGGCTTTGGGTCTTGCGCGCACGATCCGTTTACGGAGCACCGGTTTGCGCACGGCGCTGGCGGATGCTGCGGCCTTTATGGAGACGATGCTGGCGACCTTCCAGCCCGCTTCAGGTGTGTAACGCACTTGCCACACTGCATCCTGGTCCGGTATTCGCTGCGGTGTCCAGCGTTTGAGTCCGGCGAGTTGCCAGTTGCGAACCGTCCAGGCACGCTGCCGCACCATGACATCGGCGCTAAGTCCGTCTTCGGCATAGCGCAAGACCGCAACATCGACCCAGCCGCTCTGATACTGGGCAACGGTGTTGAGCGCGCTGAGGTCGCGCTTGAGCTTTACGAGCGCGTTGTCTGAAAAAAAGCGAGCAAGAAACTCGTCCCGCTGTTCGAGCAAATCCCGGCGCGCCTCTGCGGGAGTTTTGTGCGCGTGCAAAGCGTCAAAGTAATTTTGCACAACGCGCTGGGTGTCGCTGACAACGCTGGCGCTTGCCATCCAGGCGCCGCCTTCCGTCAGGACCATGTCCGACTTCCATGTTGCTGGTGTCCGCTCTGGCGCTGCTTTTGGCGCCGGTGTCGGGGGCGGCTCGGAGGTCACTGTCGGCTCGGGTGTGTGCGTCGCTGCTGCAGTCTTGACCGCAGTGGCGGTGGCGCTGCGGCGGGCTTTGGGCGTTGCGGTTACAGCGCCCGTTTGCGATTCCAAAGGCGCGGATACGATCGGTGCTGGCGGGGGTGATGTCGCGATTGCGTCTTTGGCGGCGGAATGCTGCAAAGCGGGCCATGACACGGGCGCCTTAATAAACAGTGTGACGATGGCCGCGCCAACACCGATGCCGGCGGCGGTCAGAATCAACCAGGCAAATGGGGTAAGACGCGCAAATATGGAATGCCGTTCATTCGGCAGCTCGAATACCGGACCACGTTCGCGAGATGAGTAACCGTTCATACCAATTTGGAGGCGTGTCTGTTGTCCTTTTGGATGGCTGTCTGGACATGTTGCGTCTAGATTCAATGGTCGCAACAAACGCAGCGATCCGCAACACATCTATTTCGCTTGGATTGCGACCAAGAAATTGGCAAAGAAATGCCCCGGCCTTAGCCTGAAAACACAAAGAGTCTGTGAAGCGCGTTGCTCGCTCGGTCGTACAACGCCTGGGTCTGGAAAAACGGCACAGCCCGAACAACGTGTTCGGGCTGTCTATGCAATCGACGTCTACGCCGGCACTGCAGACAGGCGCGCGGGCGCTACCGCTCGCTGGCGCAGCTTGAGCGAGCGCTGCAACGCCTCACGTCGGTTGCGCCGTGTGACCGCCATGCCGATGATGTTGCTAATGGCGTCGGGGTACGGGAAGCCCGCAGCGGCGCAAGCGCCGGCGAAGCCGCCATCCGGGCAGATATCCGGGTTTGGGTTGACATCAACCACAAACGGCTGCTCGTCCGCGTCGACTCGCAGATCGATGCGCGCGTAATCGCGGCAGTCAAAGGCGCGGTAGGTGCGAAGGGCGATGTCCTCAATCTTGGCGCGCAGCGCGTCCGACACGGCCGGCAGGGTGATGACCGGCATGGCGTTCCACTCCGGGCTATCGGGCACCCATTTGCTGTCCCATGTCACCATTTGGTGCAACGGATCGGGGATGCGCGAAAAATCGATCTCGCGCAGCGGCAGCACTTTGGGCCGCCCATTGCCCCAGATGCCGACGTTGATTTCGCGGCCAGCTACAAAGCCTTCGACCAACGCCGCCTCGCCCACCACTTCATTGACATAGGCCACGCGTTCGCGCAGCTGCTCAAGCGTGTGAACCACGGCGTCGCGCGTCACTGCGACTGAACAATGAGCGCCGGCGGGTTTGACGATGGCGGGAAAGTGACTCCACGACTTGATTTCGGCGGCCGACCGAAACTCGCGGCCGGGAGGCGTCGGAATGTTCCAGCGCTCCAGCATGCGTTTGGCGCGGCCCTTCTCGACGGAGATCTTCAGCGTCCATGGCGCATTGCCGGTATAGGTGTAGCCCATGGCGTCGAGTTCGGCGCACACGCGCGAATCGCCCGCCTGTTCTTCTTCAACGCCTTCGCACCAATTGAACACGATCCACTCGGCCGGTTTGTATTTGCGAATGGCCGGGCGCACGTCCTTCCAGAATTCGCACACCTCGACGCGATGGCCGAGCGCGCGCAGCCCGCTCGTCATCGCCTCGGTGAGCTGATTGGCATCCGCGCGTTCTTGCTCGCTCCACGATTTGTAGTAGTTGTAAAGAATCACCACATTCGCGCGAGCCTCTGTTGTTCGTGTTTTCGACATCCTTCCTTCCTAATTGCTGCGGCTCATGGCGCTGCGCGCCGGCGGCCAGCGGCGTTCTCTAACGGCTGCCTAGTCGTCTCCAATAAATGTGCAAACTATCGCCATCAGAGTAATAGTCGGGCACAGTGGCAATTTGTGCAAAGCCGGCGCCCGTGTATAGCTTGCGCGCGGGCGCGTACTGCGCGGTTGACGAGGTGTAGATCACCATCACCCGGCCGTTGTCGCGTTGCGCGCGCAGCACTGTCTCTTCCATCAATGCGCGGCCCACGCCGCGTCCGCGCGCCTCGGGGCGCACGCAGATCCAAAACAGATCCCAGGTGTTCTGGGTGAGCGACTCGAGGCCGTAGCATGTAAAGCCAAGCGCGCGTCCAGCGTCGTCAACGCAGCACAGCCATTGGTAGCCATCCGGCCGCGGCCTGGCCCAGGTCTCTGTGAACATTTCATCGACGCATTCGGCGTCGGTCCGGCCAAAAATCTGCGACGTCATCAAGATGTCGTAGATGGCCGCGCGATCATCCGGCGTTGCCTCACGCACCTGCACTGCGCCGCCATCGGCGGACACAGGCGCGAATGCCGCACTGCTCATTGCACCACCTCTACTGAGCGGCGCTCGGCAAAGCGGCGCACGCCGGAAGCGCTGCGGTTCTGCGGGCCGCGCACGATGGCAAGTTCCACGATCCGCTCAAGCATTTCGCCGTAGCTCATGCCTTTGGCGCGCGCGGCGTTCATAAAACCGGCGTCGTTGCTCACATCGCAATTGGCGTTGACATCCAGCACCATGGGCGCGCCGGGGCCGCCCGACGGATCGGGTTTCAAGCGAATGTCGACGCGGCCGTAGTCGCGGCAGTTTGACGCGACGTAGGCGTCGATGGCCAGTCGCTCGATGGCCGCCTGCATCTCGGGCGAAAGCGGCGCCGGGCAAATTGCGGGGATGTGCTGATAGGCTTCAGACCCCGGCGTCCATTTCGCGTCAAACGTGCACAGCCGGTCGTGAATATCCGAGAAATAGTCGTAGGTCATCGTCGAGATGCCCAGCACTTCGAAGCCTTTGGGGTGCGCAGCCGAGCCCCAGACCGAAACGTTGTATTCGGCGCCATCGAGAAACTCCTCGATTAGTGCAGGCTGATCGAATTGGCCGATGATGCGATCGGCTTGCCGGCGCGCTTCGGCCAGATTCAGGACCACCGAATCGCGTGTGATGCCATACGAGCAATGCTCGGCGGCGGGTTTGATGATGGCTGGAAACGCGTCGAATTGCAGCGAATCGGCGTCGTCGCACACATCCCAGCGCGGGGTGGCCAGGCGCGCTTGGTCAAGCAATTCCTTCATGCGCCACTTGTACTGCGTCTCTTCGAGCGACCATGCGTCCGAACCCGTGAAGGTGTAGCCCAGCTGTCCCAGCGTTTCGGCCACTTGCGCGTAATAGAAATCCTGCTGCGGCGATCCTTCACACAGGTTGAGCACCACCCATTGCGCCGGGTCATACGGCTTGAGCGAGCCGATCAGATCGTGCGTGATCTGCAATGGCATCACGCGCCAGCCGCGCGGCTTAAGCGCGAGCGTGGCGTCGAGCACCAGCTGAAGGGTCGAATCGACCTCGAAGCCGTGGCTGTTTTCATCAAGCCCGTAGGCCAGGAGGATGGCGGGCTTGCTCATGTCGGGAAGCGGTAGCGTTTGAGCGCAGCGTTGAAGATCGATCGCACCAAATCGCCGTGCGACCAGCCTTCGGCTTCGGCCATCAACGTCAAATCGCTGCGCGGAGTGATGCCGGGCAGGCCGTTGATCTCCAGGATGAACAGTTGGCCGTCGTCGCGCAGGCGAAAGTCAACGCGCCCAAAATCGCGGCAACCGGTCACCAGAAATGTCTGGTGAGTGAGGCGGCGCACTTCACGCGTGAGCGCCTCGCCGATGGGGGCCGGGCACTTGTTGCGATAGGCGTCGTCGTAATCGACCTTTTGCAGCGATCCGTAGACCGGGAGCAGATCCTGCGGATAGCCGCTGAAATCGACTTCGGTGATTGGAAAGAGGTGCACATCGTCGCCGTTGCCGACCAGCCCGCAGGTCAGATCCTTGCCGACAATGTAGCTTTCGACCAGCGCAGGCTGCTTGTACTTGTCGATGGTGTAGGCCACGCTGTCGCGCAGCTCCGCCAGCGTGTTGACGACGCTTTGATTGCCGCAGCCCATGCCGGTGCCTTCGTGGGTGGGTTTGACAAAAAGCGGGAATGCCAGATCCCGGTGCATCTCATCGTCGGGCGTTTCGAAGACCTGAAACAGCGGTGTGGGCAAGCCGTAGTAATGAAGGATGCGCTTGGTGGTGGGCTTGTCGTTGGTGATAGCTGCGGCCAGCGGCGTGGGGCCGGTGTAGCGCGCGCCCATCATCTCCAGCAGCGCGGGCACTTGCGCCTCGCGGCTGTCGCCATGATGGCCTTCGCAGGTGTTGAAATAGATGTCCGGCCTGGCCTCGCCGTGCCACACGGGAAGCGACGGACCTCCCTCCTGCATCATGACTTCATGCCCGGATTCTTGCAGCGCGCGTTCATAGGCAAGCGCGCTCTTTTCGCTGTCTAGCTCGGCAAGCGCATCATGCGGTGCGTCGGGCGGCGGCGGCGGGGCGTTCTTGGCCAGGTTGACGAGAAGGCCGATACGAAGCTGCTTGCTGGGTGCATTTGCCACAACTGCCGCGCCAGCTTTCGTCCCGTTGCTCGTCGAATAGATTCCACTCATACAGAGCGTGAACAACTCACGCTTGAAATGCGATTGTATTGCGTGGAAATGCAATGTCAATGTTTTGCGTTGACCTATTGCTTAAAGTTTGGGTTTAATCTGATTTAAGGTTCGCTTCATCGGCGTCGCGTTTGCGCGCCGCCTGCTGTTGCGCCTGCCATTCAGCCACGGTTGCAAACTCGCCGCCGCGGATGGCGCGGCTGGTCTCGCGATAGCTATTGTCAAAGGTTAGCTCGACTTCAACCTGGCCGTAGCACAGGCTGTCGACCACCACTTTGCGCACAAACAACACGTCGTCGTCGTTGCGGCTCATGTCATTGCTGCGGTTGATGCGCAGGCGCGAGATGGCGCCGCACTTGTGCCCGCGCACGTAGTAGATGATCGCGCCCGAGTCCTGGGTTGATGCGCCGCCGCGCGCCGCGCCGCCGAAGAGCCGCTTAAGTAGATTCATTGCGTTGCAACCGTATAAGAATCGTCACAAAGCCAAAGGCGATCAGCGCCGCCACGCCGGCGGTCATGGGTCCGCCCACCCAGCCAAAAGCGCTGCTCAGCCGCGTGGTTCCAGGCGCGCCGACCGTATACA
>JANMNW010000003.1:0-7749 GCA_031368515.1 Chloroflexota bacterium | reverse complement strand
GATGGATGCGGCCCTGGCCCTGCGGTCGCAAATCAACGAGTCGCTCAAGCCCGAAGGCGTCAAAGTGTCTGTCAACGACATGGTGGTCAAGGCCGTGGCGAGCGCCGTGCGCCGCTTCCCGAATTTCAACGCCACCTTTGGCGGCGACGCGATAGAGTTGCGCGAGCAGGTCAACGTCGGCATTGCGGTTGCGATGGACGGCGGCCTAATCGTAATCTCGCTGCGCGACGCTGACAAAAAATCGCTCAAGCAGATCGGCTCGGAGGTGCCGCTGATCGCCAATCGCGTGCGCGAAGGCAAAGGCCAACCCGGCGACATGGGCGGCCAGACCATCACAACCAGCAATCTCGGGATGTATGGCGTGGACGAGGTGATTCCGATCATCAATATGCCTGATTCCGCGATTCTTGGCATCGGCGGCGCCACGCCGCAAGCCGTGGTTCGCGAGGGTCAAATCGTCGCGCGAACGATGATGAAACTCACGCTGGCCGGCGATCATCGCGTCACCGATGGCGCCGAGGGCGCGCAGTTTCTGGCGGAAATCAAGCGACTGCTCGAAAATCCGTGGGGGCTGGTGCTCTAGCGCTTTCTTGAACGGAAATGCATCTGCGGATCGCCGGCGTTGTCCGGCGATCTGTTGTTTTCCGCCTTGCGGAGCAAGGGCGGCCTGCGGAGGCGCCGAGTATTCTGCCTTCACCGCATCCGCGCGTCTCCGTAAGCCCGCCACTGCTCTCGCAGGGTGCGGCAAAAATTTTATAAACACTGAGCCTGGCAGACTTTTTTCAAACCCTGGCGCAGTCAAGCACCGAGAGCGAAGGCGGCGCGGGGTCGAAGTTGGACAAAAAAATCTCCATGCCGCCGAAGTCGAAGGGCGCGGTTGCCGAAGTTCAAAACGCGCCCTTCGACTTTGGCGGCGCCTACAGCTGCGCTTTCAACGAGGCGCCAAGCCGCCTTCGCTCTGGGTGCTTGACTACGCCGGAGTCTGAAGACCTGTTCATAGGCAGACTTACAAAATCCAGACGCGCACCCGCCGGCGACCACTGTTGCGCAACCCTGATTAGAATATTGCCGCACATGGGCGACTTGAAGATTGAAAAAACCGTGCGCGATGTCATGCACAAAGGCGTGGAATCGTGCGACCGCAACACCCCGTTGCGCGACGCATTGCGGCAAATGAGCGCCAAGGGATTGCGCTCGCTGGTGGTGAACGACGAGAACTGCGCGCTGTGCGGCATTTTGTCGCAAACCGACTTGGTCAATGTGTCCGTCAAACACCCTGACACCTGGATGGGCATGCGCGCGGCGGATGTAATGACCCAGGATGTCGTAACGGTGCTGCCTGACACGCCCCTGAACGACGCCGCCAAACTGTTGATCGAATATCATGTTCATCGCATCGTGGTTGTCGACAAAACCGACCCATGCCTGGCTGTGGGCGTGTTGTCGATGACCGACATCATGCGCGACATGATGGGAGGCGAGTAAGGCGTGGCGGAGTTCATCATCCAGGGCGGCGCGCGGCTGGGCGGCGAAGTGACTGCGTCTGGAAATAAAAACGCCGCGTTGCCGCTGTTGGCGGCCACATTGCTGACCGACCAGCCCGTAACGCTGCACAATGTGCCGCGCATTCGCGATGTGATGATGCTGATCGAGCTGATTCAAACGCTCGGCGCCAGCGCGGAATGGCTTGGACCCAACACCATCCGGATGAACGCATCGGGCATGAGCGCGTGCGCAATTGACCCTAAGCTGTCGCGCGAGATTCGCGCCAGCATTTTGCTTGCCGGGCCGATGCTGGCACGTTGCGGCAGCGTTTCGCTGCCGCCGCCGGGGGGTGATGTGATCGGCCGGCGCCGGCTCGACACGCACTTTCTCGCCTTTGAGGCGCTTGGCGCGAGCATCACGTCTGCTCCTGGATTCTTTAGCCTGGAGCGTGATGAGCTTATCGGTGCGGACATCATGCTGGATGAAGCCAGCGTCACCGGCACCGAGAATGCCATCATGGCTGCGGCGCTGGCCAAGGGCGACACCATCCTGCGCAATGCCGCAAGCGAGCCGCATGTGCAGGAACTTTGCCGCATGCTCAACGCGATGGGGCTGAAAATCGACGGCGTCGGCTCCAACACCCTGGTGATCCATGGCGTCGACCGGCTGCGCGGGACGGAGTTTGCGGTGGGCGCCGACAATATCGAAGTCACCAGCTTCATCGTGCTGGGGGCGGTATGCGGCAGCGATGCGGGCCTGTGGATTCGCAACGCCGGGCCGGAGAATTTGGGCATGTCGCGGCTGTATTTGCGCCGGCTCGGCGTGCGTTTTGAAACGCGCGGCGCCGATGTGTTTGTGCCCGGCAACCAGAAGCTGCGGGTCGAAGCTGAGTTTGACGGTGGCATCGCAAAAATCGACGATGCGCCGTGGCCCGGGTTTCCGGCCGATGCGATGAGCCCGACAATTGTGGCGGCGACACAGGCCGAAGGCACCGTGCTGATTCACGAAAAGATGTTTGAGAGCCGCCTGTATTTTGTGGACAAGCTGATCGGCATGGGCGCGCGGATTATCTTGTGCGATCCGCATCGCTGTGTGGTGAGCGGCCCGAGCCGGCTGCGCGGCGAGCGTGTGCAGAGCCCGGATATTCGGGCGGGCGTGGCGCTCGTCATCGCTGCTTTGGCGGCAGAAGGCGAGAGCGTGATTTCAAACATACAGCAAATCGACCGCGGATACGAACGCTTTGCCGACAAGCTGCGCGGCCTCGGCGCGCAAATTGTGCGTATTGAATAGCACGGCATCGCCTGCCACCGCTGCGCTGGCGGGAGCGGGCGCCAAGCTTTACGGCTTAGCCATCAATGCCTCCCTAGGCCTAAGTAAAAATACGCCACAAGTTACGCATTTGGAGAAGTATTCAGACTTTTGTCTGATGCGATTACCTCCTGTAGTGCTAGGCTGTATATTGCAAAACGACGCTGCAATCGCAATTCTGCGGTGTGCCAACTGAGTAGGCGCGCGTGTTGCACTATTCCAAAGGAGATTAATGATGAACAATAAACCCACTCAAAACCCCGGCAAACACCTCATTACTAAACTGATTGCCAGTGCTGCATTGACGGTGTTCGCGATCGCCATGCCCATGGCCGCCAATGCTGCCAGCCTGTCTGTGTCCGTCAACGCCGACGCGGGGAGTACAGGCGGCGGCATGTATTCGATGAGCGTGTCGTGGGGTGGCTGCTCCGCCTGCGGCAAGTAGGCGTGCTTAAAACCTGACAATCTGACTCAGCGAACCGGGACTTGTCCACGGCAAGGGTGGCGTGACGCGTCTATGCGTTGCGCCACCCCTTTGTCGTACAAGCTATGCGGACAAAGGTTGGGCATGGTTCTGTCGAATTGCGGACGCAATTGCAACTGTTACCGCCATCATAGCTAGGTAATCGAAGACCACCTTGACCCTCGCCGCTGAGTCAGAGTTGGCCTTGCATTGCCATGCGCGACCTTCGCCTGCGAGCCCGTATGTATGTGCTGATGTCCTGCGTCATTGCGACGCTCATCAGCCTGGCGCAGCTTTGGGTGTTTATCCACAAGACACCAACGGTCAATGCCTGGCATCTGGGCGGCGTGTGCCTGGTAGCCGCGACCCTCAGCCTGTTTCGGGCGTCGGGATCTTCAAGCCAGGAAAACTATGATGTTGCGCTTACGATGTATGGCTTTACCCTGGCCGCCATGGGCGTGACGGAGACGATCATCGTCATTGGCGTGACCCATCTGGCCATCATCGCTTTTGGCCGGCATCGCTTGGGCTGGCACTATCACGGGTTTAACATCTCGTCGTTTGTGATCGCGGCATGGATCGGGGCAGGCGCAAACTCCGCTGCGCATCAGATCGGCGGTGAACATCCCGCCGTGGCCGCATTTGGGTTTCTCGCCATGGTTGCGGCATTTGTGTTTGGTAATCATGCGCATGTCGCCGGGGTGCAGTGGTCGGCCGATGGCACGCATCCGCGCGCGTCGTCTCTTTTCGCCTGGTCATCGCTGTATGTCGACGCCACCATGCTCGGCATCGGCACCATGTGCGCGGTCGTATACACCGTGAATCCGTACGCCGTAGTGCTAGGGTTGGCTCCGCTGTACTTGATGTACAGCGTAATGCGGCTGCCGCTGCTTGAGCGCCAGGCCAAAACCGACGCCAAGACCGGCCTGTATCACGGCAAGCAATTTGCTGAGCTAGCCCAGCAGGAGTTGGTGCGCGCGCGCCGCTTTAACCGCCCATTGACGCTCGTGATGGCGGACCTGGATCTGCTGCGCGACATTAACAACAAACATGGTCACTTGGCCGGCGATGTCGCCATCAAGGCAGTCGGCGAGATTCTGCGCGGCTACATGCGCGAGGGCGAGCTCGTGGCGCGATTTGGCGGCGAGGAGTTTGCCATGCTGTTTGTCGAGCACTCGCTAAGCGAAGCGTTGCTGCGCGTGGAGCAGGTGCGCGCCGCCATCGCCGCCTGCAAGCCGCCGTTGGCGTCGGGCATCAACCTGCCCATTTCCATGAGTTTTGGCGTCACGCAGCGTGATGCATCCGATAAGCAGCTCGATCAGCTGATCGAGCGCGCCGATCAAGCGCTGTATCGCGCCAAAAACAACGGGCGCAACTGCGTTCGCACTTCTGATCACGCCGAGAACGAAATGGCTGTCATTCCACCCGGTCTGCTGCGCTATGCCCCGATTGCGACGCGACTCGGGGAAGGACATTCCGATGCGCCCGCTTGCGAACGAAAGCTGCCGGCGCATGCGCGCAACTAGAAGATGCCTTGCGCTTCCGGCAAGTGATCCTAAAATGACGGGGTCATGTCGACTGAAAGCTACCAACCCTTTATCGAATCTCATCCGGGTGAAAGCGCCACCACCCTGCGCGGCCGCATGTTTCGCCACGGCTATGTGTTTGTGCGCGGCGCCCTGCCTGCTGATGTCGTGTTGAACGTGCGCCGCCAGATGCTGGCATTCATGGGCGAAGCCGGCTGGCTGGACAGCTCGCGCCCGCAAATGGATGGCTATGCCAACCTGGCGTATCCGCCCACCTCGGAAGGCAAACAGGACTACTTCGCGGTGTATCGCAAAGTGCTCAAGATGCCTGATTTTCACAACCTGCCCGAAAATGCCAGCTTGCGCGACATCGCCGGCAAGCTGCTGGATCATTCCAATCCGTTTGTGCATCCACGGCGCATTGGCCGCATGACATTTCCAAATTTCGAGACGGCCACCACGCCGCCGCATCAGGACCATTTCTACATCCGCGGCGCCACCGAGACGTATTCGTGCTGGATGCCGCTGGGCGATGTGCCGGTAAGCCTGGGCGGGCTGGCCGTGTGGCCGGGCTCGCATCGCCTGGGCTTTCGCGAACATGACAAGATGACCGTGGGCGCGGTAGGAGGCCGTGGCGTGGATGCGGATGCACTGGCGCTGCCCGACGCGCCCGTCTGGCACACCACCGATTACAAACCGGGCGATGCGCTGTACTTCCACGCGTTCACCGTGCACAAAGCCATTCCCAATCGATCGGGCAATCAAATGCGCCTGTCGACCGATAACCGCTATCAGCGACCTGAAGAGCCTATCGAGCCCGGCGCGCTGCAACCGCATTTTGGCTTGAACTAACGGTTGGCTCGTAACTGGGCGAGATTTTGAAAGCCAGGCTGCGCGCGTCCTTATGGTCGGGCGCAGCAACAGGGTGTCAGGGATTAGGAGCGCGCTTGAACGAAATCGTTTTCTATGGCGATCTGGTGACCGATGTGGTGATGCAGGTAGAGCGTCTGCCGGTCGAAGCCAACCGGGTGCAGAACATTCGCTCGGTTACCATCGAGCCGGGCGGCGCCGGAAACTCGCTGATCACAGCGGCGCGGTTGGGCGCCCGCGCGGTGGCGCTTGGCTGCATCGGCGAGGACGGGAACGGCGAGCGGGTGTATCAGATTCTGAGCGACGAAGGCGTTGACGTGTCGTATGTGCAGCGCGGAGCCAGCACGGTGAACATGTCGGTTTACGTCTTGGTCGACGACGCCGGCCAGCACGTTTTTCTCGTGCACGAGGGCCGGGGCGAAGAACTGCAGATTGGCCCGGCTGAACGCGCGCTGGTCGAAGGCGCGGCGGCGTTTTTTATGCCCGGCTACGCATTGCACGAGCCGCGCGTGGGTGAAAAGGCCAACGAAGTATTGCAAATCGCGGTAGCGGCGGGTGTGCCTGTGTATTGCGATCTCGGTCCGATCGTCAGCGACCGCAGCTTGCGGCACAAGGCGCTGGATGTGCTCCGTCATAGCTATGTCTCCTTGCTCACCGAAGACGAAGCATTGACCTTCACCGAAGCTGCCGACGCAGACGCGGCCGCCCGCTGGATGCAGGCTCACGGCGCGCGTCATGTTGTGATCAAACGCGGCGCGCACGGCTGCGCCTGCTTTGTCGACGCTGCCGCGCGTGTGGACATTCCCGGCATACCCGTGACAATGCGTGACACTTCGGGCGCCGGAGACTCGTTTGCCGCCGGCTTCATCGTCGACCTGCAGCAGCATGGCGACATTGTGCGCGCGGCGCGCTTTGCAAATGCCGTCGGCGCTGCCAAGGTGCAAAAGCTGGGCACAGGGCGGCAGATGCCGACGCGCGAAGAAGTTTTGCGGCTGCTGCCCTAAATGTCGTAGTCAAACTCGTAGCGGTGCGCATCGCCCTCATTGATGATGTGCATCGAACCGCTCAGCCCGGCAAGCTCGCCGGTGCCGGAATCCGGAACAACGTACAGCTGCAAGCTCGCAACCCCGCGATTCATGGTGCCGCTGTGCTGCAACACAAATGAACCGCGCCGCCCGCCCAGCGTACCTGAGACTTGTTCCAGCGCCACGTAGCCGGCCGATCCTTCGGTGGCCGTGCGAGCGGCCAGCATCTGGCCCAGACTGCGCGCCTGCAAATCGCCCTGAAATGTCTTGTCGATGGTCATGCGGGCCAGGCTCAAGCCGGCCGTGTGTTCGTCCTTCATCGGCGCGAGCGTGACGTCAAATGTGCCGGTTGCTGAAAGTGTCATCTCAAAATTATCGTCTACAACTTTGGTCTCTGGGCAAACGCGCCAAAGTGATTACCGTAGATAAGCGTAGACCGCCGTGCTTTGGTCGGGCGTTTGGCTTTTTCAAGCCAGTGCCGAAACGGCATGGCGCATGCTGCGAGTGGGATCGGTCGACGCTTTCTATGCTCTCTCATAAAGCGACCCTCTACATTGCTGGTGTCATCGCGCTTGGCGCGGCGCTCAGCGTAATCTCGCAGCTGCGCGTCGAGTGGCGAGCAGCATCCGGCGAGCTCCTCGTGGCCATGGTGATGGTCGCCCTGGCGGCCGTCAGCCTGTTTGGCAAAGTCGTTTTTATGAGCCGTGGCGATGCGCGCAGCGGCACCTCGTGGTACACCCCGCTGCTCGGCATCTTGTTTGCCGGTTCACTGGTGCTCTCGTCTCAGATGATTGTGGCGCTTGTGGCATTTCCGCATGCTGTGGAATGGGCGCTTGAGCGCGCCCGCAAGACGCCGTTTTTGCGCAGCTGGTACATCCAGCCGTTCAACTTTGCCACGCATCTGGTGTGCAGCCTTGCCGCTTGGGCCACGTTTGTCGCGACCCGCCCACTATTGACCATGCCAGCGGCCGCCATTGCGGCCGCTTTTGTTTATATGATAGTCAATCACTATCACGTCGGGCAGGTGCTGGTTCTGGGGTGCAAGCTGGGATTGAAGGAATCGGGCGTGATG
>JANMNW010000002.1:0-6071 GCA_031368515.1 Chloroflexota bacterium | reverse complement strand
TGACCGTGGGCGGTGGGGTGCGCGTGGGCGTGCGGCTGGCCGCTGGGGTGGGCGTGACGGAGGGCGTCTCGGTCAGTGTTGGCAATGGCGTTGCGCTGGGCAACCGCGTGCGGGTCGGGCGTGGCGTTTCACTGGGCAGCGCCACCTGAGTGCTGGTGGACATCGCTGTTTCGGTCGCCGCCGCGGGCGCCAATGCCGTGGGCGTGGCTGCGGCGGCGGTCGGTGCAACTGCGGGCGCGTCGGTTGGCGGCGCCGTGGCCGAGGCCGTGCCGCTGCTGGCTGGCGCCGCGGTGGCAGTTGTTGCCGCAATCAGCGTGGCAGTGGCGACCGCGGGCGAATCGGACCGCGTGGCCAGCAGCGCCATAGTGACCACGCCGCTCACCGCAAGCAAGATGGCGGCAACGCCGGCCAGCAGCCAGCGCAACCGATGTTCCTCGTTTGGTTTGACCGCGCTGCCGCTCGCCAGAAGCTGTTCGGCGCCGCGCACCAGATCGCTTGCGCTTTGATGCCGGTCGGACGGCTTTTTGGCCAGCGCTTTCTCGATAAATCTGCGCAGATCGGCGGGCAAATCCGGCCGGCGTTTGTTCAAAGGCGGCGGCGGCTCGTTGATGTGCTTCATCACCACGCCGATGGGCGTGGTGGCTTCAAACGGCGGCGTGCCGGCGAGCAGCTCGTACAGCACCACGCCGAACGAGTAGATGTCGCTGCGATGATCGATGACCTTGTTGCCCTGGCCTTGCTCGGGCGACATGTAGGCCGGCGTGCCCAGGGAGGCAAATGTCTGGGTCAGATGCGTGCCATCGGCCAGCTGCACGATGCTGAAGTCGGTCAGGTAATAGCGGCCGTCTTTTGAGCACAGAATATTGTCCGGCTTGACATCGCGATGCACCAGCCCCCGAGTGTGTGCATAGGCCAGTGCGCCGCCAACTTGGCGCGCGATTTCCAGCGTATCGCGCACGCTCGGCCGCGGTCCGCCCTGGCGCAACCGGCTGCCCAGGCTGGCGCCGTCGATAAACTGCATCGCGATGTAGTGATATCCATCGGCATGGTCGGTGTCATATAACGCCACGATATTGGGATGGTCGAGCTGGGCGATCGTCTGGGCTTCGCGCTGGAAGCGCCGCATCAAATTGGGATCGCTGGTCAGATGCGGAAAGAGCACCTTAAGCGCCACATCGCGATTGAGCTTGGTGTCGCGGGCGCGATAGACCATGCCCATGGCCCCGCTGGCGATGTGGCTGGTGACTTTGTATTTCCCCAGCATTTGGCCGGGCGCGAGCGTTGCGTTTGCCATGTCAGAGCCTGCGTTGCATTGGTTCAGCGATGCCTGGAATCTATAGATAGCTTGTGCTCAGCGCACATTCTACGGATGCGATAGCGTGTCCCGGATCGGTGTATACCACGACTAAGTAACGCCTGCTTGGTCGCTGCCGGCCAGCGTGCACGGCGCCAGTGTTGCTCCTCTATGCCTGATCTCCCCGCCACGATGATACCAAGCCTCGCGCGGATGTCCCCGAAATCAACCCAGGCAGTAGCATCGGCGGCATGAGCGAAAAAGCGATCGGCGGGCCACTGGCCGAATATGCCAGACTGACAGCGAATACGCTGGCAGATTGGCGCGACCAACCCGGCGTTGGCGATCCAGTCGGCATATACGCGGGACGCGGCGCACTCGGCATCACGGTCGGGTGTTGGCTGCCGCGTTCGGATGCGGTTCTGGCGATGCATGATCAGCTCGCGGCGTTGGCTGCCGCGATGAGCAGCTCGAATTGGTGCCACGCACCTGCCTGCACTAGAACTCATCCTAAAATGTGGACTCCACCTTGCTGGCACACCTGAAACGTTGGCGAAAAAGGTGGGGCCCACATTTTGAGGATGAGTTCTACGCTTTTCTGGCGCTGCATTGGGATCTGTACGAAGGCTGGCCGGCTACGCCGAAGCAACTGCGCCAGATCCTCCCAATTCTGGACAAGCATGTGGGCAGCCTCGATTTCACGGTGCGCGATTTGCGCTTGGTGCCGCTGAAGAATGCGCTGCTGCTGGCCGGTATCCCGGATGCCGCCAGCGCTGCCGCGCGACAGGCCTTGGTGGGCGATCTGCTTGCATCGCCCTGGCGCCGCTTTCTGGAGGATCGCTATGCCGGCTATCCGTTGCCGCCGCGGATGTGGCATACCACGCTGGCGCGCTATCGCGGGCAGTTTGCGTCGCCGCCGATGCGCAATGTGTATTTTCAAAACGCTGCGTTGCTCATTCCAGAACTGTCCATGGGCCGCCCCCGCTTGGTGCTGTCAAGCGAGACCTGGTCGCGCTGCCTCGAGCGCGAGGCCTGACGGAATCGGGCGAGGTGCTACACTCGCGCCCTTGCCATGTCAGACCGACCCATCAAGCACGATCCCTATTTAGCGCTCCGCTCGTTCGACTTCCGCCTGTTGTTCGCCGCCAGCACCCTCAACGTGATTGGCGCTGGCATGGAGGCGACGGCACTGGGCTGGGAGCTGTACGAGCGCACCGGCGACCCCCTCGTGCTTGGCAATGTCGGGCTGGTCGAATTTCTTCCTGTGTTGCTGTTCGCGCTGCCCGCGGGGCACATCGCCGATCGCTTTGACCGGCGCACCGTCGCCATCTGGACGCGCCTTCTGGAGGCCGTGGCCGCAGCAGGGCTGGCCTGGCTTTCGTGGACGCAGGGCGCGCTGCCGCTGATCTATGCCGTGATCTTCTTGACCAGCGTGGCGCGCACATTTCAAGGACCGCCGCTTGGCGCGCTGGTGCCGTTGAGCGTGCCCAGCGGCGCATTCGGCAATGCCGTGACTTGGCAAATGGCATCGTTTCAGTTGGCCGGCATGTTTGCGCCGGCGGTGGCAGGCGGCTTGATCGCCCTGGCTGCGCCGATTCACGTCGATGGCGGACCGGTCAACATCGGCGCGACGGCGGCTTATGCCATTTCAGCAGTGTTGTCGCTGGTGATCGCATTTTGCTTCTGGCGGCTGCGCATCCGGGAAAACTCGCGCCGGCACGAAGCGGCGACGCTGGCCGATGTCCTTGCCGGGGCGCGCTTTGTGTTCAAAGAAAAGCTGATCTTGTCGGCCATCACGCTTGACCTATTTGCCGTGCTGTTTGGCGGCGCGGTGGCACTGTTGCCGGTGTTCGCCAAAGATGTGCTCAACGTCGGGCCGCAAGGCTTTGGCATTCTGCGCGCGGCGCCGGCCATCGGTGCGTCCATGATGGCGATCGCGCTGACGCGCATGCCGCCCATCCGCACCGCGGGCAAAACGTTGCTGTGGGTGGTGGCCGGTTTTGGCGTTGCAACGATCGTTTTTGGATTGTCCAAAAATTTCGTGCTGTCGATGGTCGCGCTTGGCTTAACCGGCGCGTTCGACAATGTCAGCATGGTCATTCGCGGCGCGCTGGTGCCGTTGCGCACGCCCGACAGCATGCGCGGCAGGGTGGGTGCGGTAGAACGCGTGTTTATCAGCTCGTCCAATGAGTTGGGCGCATGGGAGAGCGGCGTGACAGCGGCGTTGTTTGGCGCGGTTCCAGCCGTGATCGGCGGCGGCATCGGCACGCTCATTGTTGTCGGGTTTGTGACCCTGTTTTTTCCGCAGCTTCGCGGCCTGGGCAGGTTGGACGAGATCAAGCCGGCCGATTAGCGCGCGTGTCAACGGCCGTTGCCCGGCTTCCAGTTGAACGCCAGCAGGCGCAGGCCGTTTAGCACGACCAGCACTGTGCTGCCTTCGTGGCCCACCACACCCAGCGGCAGCGGCAGCTCGAAGCCGAGCGCGCTGATCAGCAGCACAATAATCACGGCGCTGGCAAAAATCAGGTTTTGCGCGACGACGCGGCGGGCGGCTTTGCTCAGCGCGATGGCATAGGGGATCTTTTGCAGATCGTTGGCCATCAGCACAATATCGGCAGTTTCGAGCGCCACATCGGTTCCAGCCGCGCCCATCGCCACACCTAATGTGGCTGTCGCCAGCGCCGGCGCATCGTTGACGCCATCGCCCACCATGGCCACCACAGGCGCGCGGCTTTCGGGCTTTGCCGGGTTGATGGTCATCAGCTGCTTGATGCGCGCCACTTTGTCCTGGGGCAGCAAATCGGCAAAAAACTCCGGCACATTGGCTTGCCGGGCGATGGCTTTGGCCACCCGCGCGTTGTCGCCGGTCAGCATGACCACGTGCTGAACGCCGACCGAAGCCAGATCGGCGCCGATGCGCCCGGCGCCCGGTCGCATTACATCGGCGATGGCGATCACGCCCAGCACGTTCATCTGGCCTTCCGGCTTGATTTTTGCCACGATCACCGAGGTCTTGCCTTCATCCTGCAAGCGCGCCACCTCGTCCAGCGCGGCGGGCAGGCTGTGCGCGTCAGTGCCGTCAAAGAAGCTTGGGCTGCCAATCGCGATGTCCACGCCGCCCATAAACGCCACATGCGCGCGCACGCCGCGGCCGGTGACGGATTGGAAATTCGTGACTTCGGGCCACAGCAATTTGCGAGACGCAGCCGTCTTGACAATCGCCTGCGCCAGTGGATGCTCGGACTTGGACTCAACCGCCGCAGCCAGCATCAGCAACGTATTTTCCTCGTTGGTGGGTGTGTGCGCGGCAATCACGCGCGCTGGCGTGGTGAATCGGCTTGGCAAACGCGTCAACTGGCGGTGCTCTTCGTCAAAGAGCGGGATGATGGTGACGTCGGTGACAGTGGGCTTGCCTTCGGTCAGCGTGCCGGTTTTGTCGAACGCCACCACAGAGATATCGGCGGCGCGTTCCAGGTATGCGCCGCCTTTGAACAGCACGCCGCGGCGCGCGCCGTTGGCGATGGCCGACAAAATCGCGGCGGGCGTGCTGATGACCAGCGCGCAGGGCGAAGCCACCACCATCGAGGTCATCGCGCGATAGAACGCGCTCTGAAACGCCTCGCCAAATAAAACGATGGGTGTCACGATCAGCAGCAGCGTAAATCCGATCACGCCGGCGGCATACCAGCGCTCGGCTTTGTCCAGAAAGCGCTGCGTGTCGGCTTTCTCGCTTTGGGCCTCTTCGACCAGCTTGATGAGCTTGGCGATGGTTGATTCCTGGGCCAGCCGTGTGACTTCAATCTCGACAGAGCCGCTTTGGTTGATCGTGCCCGCGAAGACCGTGTCGCCCACGCGCTTTGTGACTGGCATCGATTCGCCCGTCAGCGAGGACTCGTCGCAGGACGTTTCGCCTTCACGCACGGTGCCGTCAAGCGGCACGCGCTCGCCCGGCCGCACGATGACGATGTCACCGAGGACGAGCTGCTCGATCGGCAACAGCACATTGGCGTTGTTGCGGTGGGTCAAGGCCTGGGTGGGGCGCAGCTTCATGAGCGCCCGGATGGCGTCGCGGGTTTTGCCGATGGCGTAGCCCTGCAGCACATTCGACAGCGAGAACAAAAACAGCAGCATGGCGCCTTCAAACGGCGAGCCGACGACCGCTGCGCCGAGCGCGGCCAGGATCATCAGCAGGTCGACCTCGATCGCGCCCTTGCGTAATGCCGCGATGCTTTGCCGCAAGCCAAACGCGCCACCGGAAATGTAGGCCAGCGCATACAGCAGGTTGGAAACCGTTGCAGGCCCGGACATCAGCGCGACTGTCCCGCCGCCCAGCATTGCCAGCAGCGTGATGATCACCGCCGCAACCTCGACTTGTTGCTCGCTAAAGCGAGCGGGGCGCAGGACATCGGGCGGGGTGGCGGTAAGTTCCAAGGACATGATTGTTTGAGCTATCCGAAAGGCGAATTATATGCCAATCAAGTGCAAGTTACACATCGGTCAAATTTAAATTGGTTATCATTTAAATTTAAGGCTCGCGCGGCAGCGGAACATCGCGCGGAAAAACACAAGCGCCCCGGTTTTGGCCGGGGCGCTTGTGTTTTGATCGTGGCTTGCGCCACGAGACAGTCACTGCTGCGGATTAGTAGCGGCGATTGCCGCCGCCGCCGCCGCTGCGGCGCTCGCTGCCGCCACGGCGTTCAAAGCCACCGCCACTGCGGCCGCCGCCGCCGCCGCTGCCGCCACCGAAGCCGCCGCCAGCGCGGGGCTCCATCGGCTT
>JANMNW010000654.1:0-2582 GCA_031368515.1 Chloroflexota bacterium | reverse complement strand
ATCCGATCGTAGCAATTCAGCACGCCCCTGATCTGTTCGCTGTAGCGTTCTGCCAAGGTTTCTTCCGCCATCCCCGAACCTTACACGTTTTGGCTTGTCCTTGTTTGGTTCCGGCTTGTCCGGCTTAGGATGAGTTCTAGTCTGTCATTCCGGGCTGCGCTCGGAATGACAGCGCCAACGCTGCGCGACGGCGTCAGGGGCGGTTGCCGGCAGGCTGCGGCTCTGGCTCCGCAAGTGAGCCGGCAATCAACGGAAAGATGAGCCAGGCCACCGAAAAGCCAAAAAGAGCGCCGGTGATGACGCGCAACTGCCAGACACTCTCGCGATACGGGATCATTTGAAACAGCGCCAGGCTGTTGAACGGAGGCTGGCTGAACAATTGGGAAAAACCATCCAGCCCAATCGGGCCGATGCCTATCAATAGAAACAACCACCACGGCATCATCGTCATGCGCCGGCGCAGGAATGAAAACACAAGGCCGCCCAGGGCCATGGCGGGATAAATGGCCATGTCGCGCTGGCAAATGCCAATCTTGTAACCCATCGTGGCGTTGCCCTGAAAATCGCGCGCGTCAAACAAGCCTTGCACCGATGACGTGTCGATGCCCGATTGTTGTTCGAATTCGGCGCGCGAATAGGCGACCTTTTCACCGAACAGATAAAAAGAGCGAAAGCCATAGGTGTGGCAGACCGCTTTGTAGGGCTGATAGAACACCTGGGCCGCGCGCTCGTAGCCCATGGATTTGAGCACCGGGCCAAGAACAGGCAGGCCGGAATAGAGCAGCAGAATGGCGACAAGCACGAGAAGCCAGTTGCGCTGGAAGGACTGGGCGAAGCGGTTGAGTGCGGATTCCATTGAATGGCGCGCAGCGCAATCCGCAAGTGCGGCGCGTCACGCAGCCCGCATTGTCGCTCAGTTGGTTAAAGCCGCGCTGGTGACGATGGGCACGGTGGTGGGCGGCGGCGCTTCGGTCGCCAGGGCTGTCGGCACCGGAGCAGCTGTCGGTGCGGGCGCCTCGGTGGCAGTGGCGGTTGGCTGCACTTCAACCGTGAGTACTGGCGCAAGCGTTGGAGCCGTCGTCGGCGCTGGCGCTTCGGTTGGCAACGCAGGCGATGTGGCGGCTGTTGTGGGTGCTGCTGTTGCGCCGCCTGGCACGCTGGTTGCGGGCGCAGTGGCCGCCGGCGCGGCTGTTGCGCTGGGCCCGGCCAACGTGGGTGCCGGTGACGTTGCGCCAATTGGCGTCACGCCGGCGGGTGTGTTGCGCGCTTCCGGCCGCGGTGTGCGGGTGAGTCGCCGCGCGCGCGTTGCCGTTGCCGCCGGCAGCGGCGTTTCGCTGGCAAAGGCGGTCGCCGTGGGGCGTTCTGTTGGCGTGGCTGACGGCTGTCGCGTGCGCGTTGGCGCCGTGGTGTGAGTGGCGCGGGCTGTGGCGCTTGGCGTGGGCGCGGACGTTTGAGTGCTTACAGCCGTTGGGGTAAGCGCCCGAGGAGCGGTTGAGGGTTGCGCCGTCGCAGGCGTGATTGCGGTGTTGTTGTTGCCCAGTTGCGTGGCCGCCAAGACCGCGATCAGCAGCGCGCCCGCCGCGATCAACAGCATGGCCCCCGCGCCGAGCGAGCCGCCGGATGCGGGTGTGGGTGGTGCTCCGGAGGGCGGTTGTGACGGCGGCGCGACTTGATCCAGGGCGAGCATAAATGCGGTGCGGTTGCGCGCGGCAGCAGAGGGCCTGCGCGCGGGCACCGCTCGAAGATCGTCCAAGGCGCGCGCGATCACCGGCTCGATCTCGGGATCGCGCCTGGCATTGTCGTCGTGGCTTGCGTGCGTGTGTGCCATGGTGAGTTAGTTTTGCGCCTCGTGTGCCTGGGCGTCGCCCTGCAACGCGCGCCGCAACGCGCCCAAGGCGCGATGCTGCAGCGATTTCACGGCGCCAAGCGGCTTGTTTAGCGCGCCAGCCACCGCCTCGTTGTCCCAGCCCGCCACAAATTTCAATGCGATCACCCGTTGTTGCTCCTCGGTCAGCGTTGCAAAGGCGCGCCGCACCCGATCGCCGGCGATGCGCCGCGCGGCATCATCGAGCAAATCGGGCGCGGCCTCATCCGGCAAACTGTCGTCCAGCGGCACTGTCTGCGCGCGCCGGCGAAACTGGTCCATCACCCAGTTATGCGCGGTTTGATACAGATACGATTTCAGGTTTGCCAGCGGGCCGCGACCCTCTTTGAACGCGTGCAGCACCCGGCTGAACACCTCGGTGACGCAGTCCTCGGCCAGCGATTCGTCGCCACATAGGCGCAAGGCGTAGTAATACAGACCCTCATTGTGGGTGTCGTAGATTTCGGTGAGCGCCGGGCGGTCGAGGGCACGCGCCCGGCGCAAGAGTGCTTCGTCGGACGACATCGGTGAACCGGTCTGCAACGCGCTAAGTGTACGCCGCAGACAAGACGTCCAGGCGGCATGGCTGGATACGGCCTAATGCGAACTAATTTCTCCTCTTAGCCCATAGGTCTCAAGTTAAGCATTTGACGCCCTTGTCAAGAGCAATTCCCTAAGTTTTTCAAGTAAATCAACACCAACAATCGTCGTTATGAAT
>JANMNW010000652.1:0-7023 GCA_031368515.1 Chloroflexota bacterium | reverse complement strand
TCACGCAGCCTATCGATCGCACTGCCTGGCGAACTCGGCCTCAACCTGCGGCGGGAACCACACCCCGGCCGGGCGGTTGGGGTTGCACTTGTCGATTGTGAGTTCGAGTGGTGTAGTGGCGAAGTGAGATGAGCGTTTCTGGGCGTCCCATCAAGCCTAAAGTCGCGTTACTCACTGGGTGTCACTACCGACGCGCGAGCGATGATCGAGTCGCGAGTCGGGCTTGCGGGCCGTCAGCCGCCCCCGTCTACGCGACTTCCGGCTGTTCGGATGAGCCGCAACGCCTGAGCCACATCATCGGTGATGTGAAGCAGCGACAGGTCGTCTGCGCCGATCAGACCGCGCGTTTGCAGAGTGTGCCGTATCCAATCGGCAAGCGGCTGCCAGAATTCCATGCCGATCAAGATCACCGGCACACTGTTGTCGGACTTGCCGGTCTGAATCAGCGTCAGCACGGTGAATAATTCATCCAGAGTGCCATATCCGCCCGGGAAGTACACATAGGCCAGCGATGCATAGTCAAGCATGAACTTGCGGCTGAAGAAGTAGTGAAAGCCCATGCCTTGGTGCACATAAGCGTTCATCTGCTGCTCCATCGGCAACTGAATATTCAGCCCCACCGAGACGCCGCCCCCTTCCGCCGCTCCGCGATTGCCCGCCTCCATGATGCCCGGCCCGCCGCCTGTAACGACGGTATACCCAGCCTTGGCCAATTTGAAGGCTAAATCCCGCGCCAGCTGGTAGTAGGCGTCTTGCGGCTGCAAGCGCGCCGAGCCAAAGAATGTGACGGGCTTCTTCAGCTTCGAGACGAATTCGAAGCCATCCACAAACTCCGACA
The DNA here is from genome assembly GCA_031368515.1 of Chloroflexota bacterium. GTDB lineage: Bacteria > Chloroflexota > Anaerolineae > J036 > Brachytrichaceae > CANJQH01. The sequence continues at coordinate 6,185 of JANMNW010000652.1, read as the reverse complement.
GAATGCGCAGGGCTTCCCACGAAAAGTCGCTTTGTCTGCTGGCAAAGCCGAGCTGCTTTTGTTCAATGGCGGATGAGGCGCGTCTGCCTGCTGGCTTGGTGTTTCGCTTGCGGGACTCGATAGGCATAACGATCATTATGCCCGTTTGCCCATGGGCATCCGCCGCAGCGGCCGGACCCGCCGCACGACGCATATCGCCGAAGGATGGAACCGGGATGGACATCGAACACGACCGCGCAACCGGGCAACAACTCGCCGCCGCTTCAATCGCGTTTGGGCGAGACATTCGACGCGCACCATACAGACATTGCCAAATTGCACAAAAGGGTATACGCTGGTAACAGCATCCGTGCGAGCGGCCTTTCGCTTTGCTAACACCGTTCCCTTGGCGTTGCGTTGCCATCAGCTGCATCGCACCCTTTTGACTCCCCACGCCGTGTCGAGAGAACTGTAGGGCAGTTAGAGCATCATCAATAAACTAGAACTCATCCCAATATGTGGACTCCACCTTGTCCGTCAGCCGAAAACGTTGGCGGAAAAGGTGGGGCCCACATATTTAGGATGAGTTCTAGTGGCTGCTCTATGTTGCACTGTGTTGTTTCGATCCATCCTGTAGAGCACGCAATCCCTGTTTTTGCCAGGAGCGACCAACTCCGCCCGCGGCAAGTTATGAGTGTCAACTTGCCCGGAATGGGCAGGCAGCCGTTGCATGCGTGCTGAAACCATTTTGCAGGAAACGACTCAATTTCGCCGGAGGATCAGATCATGCCAGGACCAGCCGCACATTTATCCATCATGCAGCTCCAGACCGCCCGCGCAAAGGCCAATCCTGCCCAATTCGGTACGGTCGGCCAGGCACTTTCACAGTTTCCGCGGCACGCCCAGTTTGGGTCGATCGGGCCGGACATGCTGTTCTGGGCGGATTGGAACAAATACACGCCCATCGTCAACGCAGTATTTGATGTGTATCACACCCTCGATGAAATTTATGATGCGCTGGCCCCGATCTGGAAGCCCATCGCCGACGCCATCGACAAAGTCGAAGACTCGCTGACCGGTGGATTGTCGCATTCGATTCAAGACACTGTTGCGCTTGTCGGCGGGATCATTAATACGGCCATGCTGGATCTGATCACAAGCAAGATCGATTACTGGCAGACGCTCAAACCGGCTTTTCAAATCAACGCGCCGCTCTTTCCGGAGTCCGACTGGAACTGGTTGGACTATACCCATCATCGCGCTACCGGACGCTTTACAAAACAGTTGATCACCAATGCCAAGGCATCGGGCGATGCCTCTTTGCGCGCTTATGCCTATGGCTGGATGTCGCACATCACGGCCGACACAGTGGGCCACGCCTATGTAAACCTGGCGGTGGGCGGCCCCTGGCGCACCCATTTTCAGCGTCATCACCTGCAGGAAAATTTCATGGATGTGTGGTCATGGGGCTTCTATCACACACCGGGCGTCGCCATGCCCGTTGTGCCGCCGGCGCCCGGCACGCTGCCATTTGACTACGAAAAATTCACCAGCGTCAGCACTGCCAACTTGCAGGATTTGATCGATCTGGGCGATGACTTGCCAGGCAACCTGCAAACGTTGATTGCAGGCACGCTGCAGGATGTCTATGGGTCGATCAAGCATCCAACCATCATTCCTTTTCTGGGCAAGAAAGAAATCAACCGCGCGTATCAGATGCAGAAGACCGCCTTCGAGATCATGACCTCAAAGGACCGGCATCTGGGTCCGCCACGGGCGCCCAAAGTGTTCGGCGACATGGAGCCGCCCACCTGGCCCGGCAGCGGTGGCAGCGGCTCCGGTGGTGGTGGCGGTGGCGGCGGTTTTTCGCTGTCCAGCCTGCTCAAGGCGATCTGGGATTTCATCAAGGACACCCTGAGCTATCTGGGCGACCTTGCATTGTGGCTGATCAGCAAGATTACTTCGCCGTTGACGTATCCGGTCCGCTACGCGCTTTATCTGATCCAGCTGGGTCTCTATGAAATCTATCGCGCTTTTCGATGGGCGCTGGTGGTCTCCGCGTATGTGTATCCCGACAATGACCAGCTGGCGGATCCTTTTGCGCAACAGTTCATCAACCCAAGCCCGGGGTTGATCCGGAACGCACCGCGGCTGGAGTTTGCCAAAGAGCGTGACCACAGCCACGCCTATCCGACAACGCTCACCGAAATCGTGGGCGTTCCGCCCGGCTCGTATGGCCATGCCGGTCTGAACTATCCATTCTGGATGATCGAGGGCGAACCGACTGATCTTGATTTTGAAAAAGACCTGATTGCCGCGGCGTCGCCGGACGAAACGGCCCATGTGACCGAACCGCTGTATGTCAACGCCAACGGCGGCAAGGGCGGAATCTATCGTGGAAGCCTGGGTTCGGCAGTTGATTTCTACCTGCGCCGGGCGGCCGAGGTTCATGCCGATGGCGGAGATTCGACAAAGCTGATGCTGCCGGATTGGAACATCGATTCGGACCGTGGCTATGGCTTCAAATGCTGGGAAGCGGTATCGAAACTGGAACCACAACAGCCAAACGGCGTGCAAGTGCGGTACCTTTGAGGTGCATTATGAACACGACAGATCTTGCCCAGTTGCGCACAACTCCTGTTTTCGCCAACCGATTTCCATCTTTGGGCAGAGTAAAGAATGGCGGCTTTCTTGTGCCGCCGGCGAATGAGGATCCGCTGGATGCCAAGGATGATCAGGGTCACGGTGAAGATAGGCCGCCGAACTTCAAACCCGAGCTGGTGATTCGCACATATCCTGGCGATGCCGGAGCGCGGCCACTTGCGGGTGGAATTATGTTTTGGGAGAGTCCGGATATTTGGGTGGTTTCACCCAACGGCGATGACATTCCCGTGGCCGGCAAGATCAACACGGTCAATGTGCATGTTTGGAACATGGGGTTGGCTACATGCTATGGCGTGCATGTTGATCTCTTTTGGTGCAACCCCTCGGTGGGGGTGAATCTGGCCGCATCGAATCAGATTGGGATGCAGGGACCGTTTACCCTGCAAGCAGGCGAGCATCGCGTCTTTGGCTTTAACTGGACACCGGTGTTTGCGAACAACGGGCATGAGTGTTTGGTCGCGCACGTGTATGACCCGGTTAGCGACAATCTGGTCGCGCCATTTAACCCAGTGCAGGATCGTCATTGCGGGCAACGCAATGTCAATGTAGTCGTTGCCACGGCAGGCAGGCAAGTAATTCTTGATTTCTTTGCCGCCAATCTGTCGCAAAACGTGGCAAGCTCAACGATTCGTGTGGAGGCGCTGTATGGTGCGGCGCTTGAGACCATCGCCCTGGCGCTCGGCCGCGATGCCGTGCTAAGCACCTCTGGCGGTACCGCTCTGATCAGCCAAACCGCGATACGCAAAGCAAAGCCCCGGATTGATTTGAATCAGCATTTGGCCGCGGCAGTGTTTCGTGAGTCGCTTGAACCTGTCCCGCAGCGGTTGGGTCGCACTATGCTTGGCGCCGCACTGACAGCGCTGCCTGCGCCAAAGAAAGGCCGGAGCAAGAAATCCAGTGTCAAACAAAAAGTGGACCGGCCCAACGCAGAGCGGGGACAGGCATCGGTTGCCGCGACGTTACAGCCCGGTCACGAAATGGCGCTCACGCTCACTGTGACACTGCCACGCAAGGCCAATCCCGGCACAGCGCATGTCTACCGCGTGATTGAGGAAGTCGATGGCGTCATTACTGGGGGGATCACCTATGTTGTGCACGGCCCGTAGGGTATAGCGGCACCTGAGGCAGCGCGCCGTTGGGATATGGCGACCCGCTGTCCAGCACCGTCAATGGCGGACCCACCGACAACCGATTCACAACGACGTAATGGACCTTAGAACTCATCCCAAATATGTGGGCCCCACCTTTTCCGCAAACGTTTTCGGCTGACGGACAAGGTGGAGTCCACATATTGGGATGAGTTCTAGCCTCACTGGCGTGCCTTTGTGATAAAGGCTGGCAGGATGCGCACACGAAGCTGTGAGATTGATGTGGGCGTGGCGCGACATAGGCTGAAGCTCACGGCGAGCCAAGCATATCGTGGTCAAGCGGTCCTGCCCAGCAGTTTGCCGACGATAGGGACGCTGGTTGAGTTAGCCGGCGCCATTTCAGAATTCGTCTACTTAAGCGCTTTTAAGTGCGTATGTTACGGCTTGATCAACAGTCATGACGCGTCCGGCCTGCCATGCTTTTGCAAATGATTCCGTGTGCATCTGCTCTCGCAGCAGCTGCATGTAATGTGAGCTTAGCATCCTGTCCCACTGCATGGGCTCTGAGCGATTCAGCTCATGGCATTTTTCAGCCGCGCCAAGGAGCCGGGCTGAGCGATCCAATTCACTGGCATGCTGTGCCAGGGCGGCGAAAGCGGCAAGGCATGATGCAACTGCTTGAGTATCTTTGCAAACGCGATTGTCGAGCAAACTTTCGCTGAATCGCTGCTTTGCTTCCGATAACCGATGCGCGCCGAGATGCGCGTAGCCCAGTTGACGCGCCACCCACGAGTACTCGGTGATTACCCCTCTGCTCTTCGCTTCCGCGTACGCGCGTTCAAGATTTGCCGTGGCCTGCTCAAAATGACCTTCGAACAACAGCAGCCAGTTGTTTATCGATTCGCGTGCACTGTTCAAATCCGCATCGGGCAGGATCCGGTTGTCTTCAATGAACCTGATCAATGAGTTGAAAAGGCCGCGTGCCGTTGCGATTTCCTTGTGATGCAATGTGCTCCAGAACAATGCGGCCATGGCCCAACTGGTCACTTCGGGGTCGTCAATCTGTTTGGCAATAGCCTCCAGTTCGTGAGCGAGCCGTGATTCTTCGTCCAGGTTGCCATCGCGACGATGCTTTCTGACGAGGGCGACAACGATTTCCGCCAATAGCCGTGACGGCGGCTGTCCTCGCGCGCGAACGAGCAGCGTCTGCAAATGGTGCCTATCCTCTGCATGCACACCGCGCAGAAGAAATACCACGAAATTACGATCAACCAGGTCCAGCACGTCTTTGCCTCGGTTGGAGTTGATTGCCCAATCTATCGCCGAACGCACGTTATCCAGATCGTGGGTCACTTGGCCGATACTTGCCAATTGATTAGCTTTGGTCATCCCGTAAAGCTTGGGCTTGAGCTGGATTCCGACATCGAGGTAGTAACGCAAATGCTGATCGCGAACTTTGTCTGTTTCACCAACCTCATCGAGCCTGTCGGCAGCATATTGGCGAATGGTACTAAGAAGGCGATACCGAGCTATCGCGCCAGAATTATCCACATTCACAAGGGACTTGTCGGCAAGTTTGAACAGCGTCTCGTTAACAGAATCTGGACTGATGTCTGGACCTGAACAAACTTGCTCTGCTGCTTCAAGCGTCCATCCATTGGCGAACACAGACAATCGTCGCAACAGTGAGCGTTCTTGCTCAGTAAGCAGGCGATAGCTCCAGTCGATCAAGGCCTGAAGCGTCTGATGGCGCGGCAGAGCTGTCCTGCTGCCACCAGTCAGCAAGCGAAAGCAATCGTCAAGCCGTTCGGCGATGGTTTGTGGTGTCAATGCTTTCACCCGCGAAGCAGCCAACTCGATAGCCAGGGGTATGCCATCCAGCCTGGCGCAGATCTGCTGTACCGCATAAGCATTGTTTGCCGTAAGAGCAAAGCCGGGCGCTGCAAACGCTGCGCGCTGGACGAACAGTTGAATGGCCTCAAAGGCATCCAGCGCATCTGGATTCGTCAACTCGTGTGACTTTGGATGGGAAAGCGACGGCACTGGCCATGACAATTCACCTTGAATACCCAGCCCTTCCCGGCTTGTGGCGAGAATGTGTATGTTGCGGCAACTCTGCAAGATCACTTCAGAGAGTTCGGCACAAGTAGCGATGACATGTTCGCAGTTGTCCAATAAAAGAAGCAGGCGTTTGTCTCGCAAGTAATTAACAAGTGTGGCAGCAGGCGGTTGCGACGCTTTGTCTTGCGTATTCAATGCAAAAAGTATGGCTTGCGCCACCTGTGCCGGATCTGCCACGGGCGCAAGTTCTATCAGCCAGACGCCATCGGGGTAATCGTCCAACACCTGACCTGCCAGCTCGAGGGCGAGGCGCGTCTTGCCGGTGCCGCCGACGCCGGTCAGAGTAAGCAATCGTGTGGTCGCCAACAAACGTTGCAGCTCGGCCAGGGCGTC
>JANMNW010000608.1:0-6614 GCA_031368515.1 Chloroflexota bacterium | reverse complement strand
AGTGTCACTTCGCTCAGGATGATTTCACCCGGCTGCCAGGCCCAGCCTTCGAGCGCGCTGGCGCCGTTGATGTCGACGACCACCGAGCCATCCGCCGCGATCAGCTTGACAAATGGCGCATAGAACCAAGAAGCGTGCGGCTCTCCGGGCAGCGCATCGACGCGCCAGGCATGCGTGACGGTGAGCGTGGCGCCGGCGCGCGCAGTCGGTGTCACGTTATGGTCGAGCAACGTCCAACCTAAATTAACCGACAGCGGCGGCGCCTCAGCCGGTGCGCGATACGGCAAGGCGCGATACGTGAGCAGCACACTGCCGTCGTCGAGCGTCAGCGGCAGCAATTCGGCGTTGGGCGGCGGCGGCCCAATCTGCTTCAGCGCGCAGGTGCCGCCGTTTGGATCAATCGACCATGCGGTTGAAATTTCATTCTGGCGCAGCGCGCCGCGCCGCGTGCCGTTTGACGACTCACGCAGGCTGATGGCCCACCAGAAGTTGTCGATGATCATTCGGGGACACTGGTCGCGCCACAATCGCCCAAGCCGTTGCGACCAGCGCAGCGGCATGAAGTCGACCACGCCGTTGAAGGGCGCGGCATGCACCGTTTGCGCCGCCGCCGTAAAATTCCAGACGGGAACGATCGTCAGCGCCGTGCACAGCGCCGCGCATAGGGCATCGGAAGCGCGTGCGCGTTTGAGCAGCATGGCCATGAAAATGCCTGCAAACACGTGCGCTACCGGCGATGTAAAAAGCAGATAGTACGGCGCAACGCGGAAATCGGCCCGGCGCAAGACAAGCACATACAGCACGCTCATCGGCACCAGCGCCCACACAAGCAAAAAGCGATACGGCGCGCGGCGCAGGCGCATTACTGCCATGGCGAGGCCCGCCAGCACCGCAACAGTGAGCGCTGATGATTGCGCGTCCTCCAGACTGCGCCGCAACGCATACCCAGGCAACGCAGGCTCGGTCCATGTCAATGCGTAGCCGGCGTTGGTCGCCAGCCGCAGAAAATGCCCCAGCGGGTTGCGGTTCTCGGGCGTGATGTCGCGCGCGCGCAGATCGGCTTCGGTGACTACGGCCGGTTCCGGGCGCAACAGCCCGATTGCGACAAGGTTGGACAGCCGGCCGCCCGCCGCCAGCAACCCGACATATAGGAGCAGCGTGGTCGCGCAGATCAGCACGCCGCGCACGAACCCGCGCCGCGCACCGCCGGCAGCCAGCACGGCCAGCGGCGCCTGCGCCAGCAGCACAAATGCAGTGACATAGCTAAACGCCGTGGCCGCGGCAAGGATGAAGCCCGCCAGCAGCAAGCGCGCGCGCTGGCGCGTCACACCGGCCAGCAACAACCATGCGCTAAGCACCAGGCCGGGTTCAAGCGGTGTGGGGTGCCATGCGCCGCGCGCCATGTACACGCCCCAGTTGCTGCCCGCCAGCAAGGTGGCCGCCAGCGCGCCCGCCATCCAGCTGTGCGCGTGCCGGCCAATGCCAAACGCCGCCGCCACCGCCAGCGTGTTTGCGATCAAGCCCAGCGCATTGGCCATGCTCAGGCTGCGCCCGGTCAGCGCGGCCAGCGCATACAGATAGGTCAGCAGCGGCGGGTTGGGCAACCCGATCGACGCGTCGTCCGAGAACAGCGGAAAGTTGGCCCAGTCACCCCGGGCGGCCACATCGAGTGCAACGATGCCCAGGCCGTGCGGGTTGGCGCGGTCGCCGTCGATCCACGCCGTGTCCATGGCCAGCACGCGCACGGCAAAGGCCAGCAGCACGATCACGAGCGGGACGATGCGTTTGAACATGATTCAAAAAGATGGCATCTTCGAGAGACGCCATCTTTTGGTATCGGTCAAGCAAGGCGCTCTTTCAACTGATCGCGCTTGGCCTTCGCTTCGGCCAGCTTGGCTTTTTCTTTTTCGATCACCTGCGCCGGCGCGCGTTTGGCGAAATCACTGGCCAGCAGTGCTTCGCTTTTGACGATCTGGCCCTCGATTGCGGCCAGCTCATCGGCCAGGCGTTTCTTTTCGGCTTCGAGATCGACCAAGCCCGCCATCGGCAGATACACCGTGACTTCGCCCAGCGCATAGGTCATGGCTTGCGGCGGAGCAGGCAGTGTCTCGGCGATCGTCAAGCCATCCACACGCGCCAGAGACTCAATCGCTGCGCGGTTGTCGTTCAACATCGCCGCACGAGCACCGGCCTGCACCAGCGCCGCCACGCGTTTGTTTGGCTCCACTTTGTATTCCGAACGGGCATTTCGAATCGCGCGGATCACGTCTTGCAGCGCGGCCATGTCATCGAGTGCCGACTGCCGCGTCCCGAGGGCCGAGTCCTCTGTGGACGGGAAGGGCGCCAGGATCAGCGCCGCCGACTTGAAGCTGGACACCTGAAACTCGGAGCCTGCCGCCACTTCTTTGAGTTTCTGCCAAAGCTCCTCGGTCACATACGGCATGAACGGGTGCAGCAGACGCAGCGCAGTGTCCAGCGTGCGCACCAGCAGCGGCGCATTCAGGCTGAGCTTGGACAGCTCGACATACCAGTCGCAGAAATCATTCCAGATGAAGTCGTAGATGATCTTGCCGGCCTCGCCGTATTGATAGTCATTCATCAGCCGGCGCACATCTGCCACCACCTGGGCGCTGCGGGCGGCGATCCAACGGTCGGCGAGTCCGGAGTCCGGAGTCCCGAGTCGCGTGTTCTGAGACGCAATCGGGACTCGGGACTCCGGACTTAGCTTGCCCAGCACAAAGCGCGTCACATTCCAGAGCTTGTTGGCGAAGTTGCGCGCGCCCTCGATGCGCTCACTCTGCCATTTGCCGTCAGCGGCCTTTTTTGCATCGATCTTGATGTCGTTGCCGGGCGTGCCGGCAGTCACCAGGAAGAAGCGCACGGCGTCGGTGCCGTAGGTGTCGATCAGCTCGAGCGGATCGATGATCTTGTCCGGCCGGCTCTTGCTCATCTTCTTGCCGTCTGCGGTGCGGATCAAGCCGTGCAGATACACGGTGTCGAATGGCTCCTTGCCGGTCAGTTCCAGGCCCAGCATGACCATGCGCGCCACCCAGAAAAAGATGATGTCGTAGCCGGTTTCCAGATGCGTGGTCGGATAGAACGCGCGCATGTCGGCGGTGTCGTTGGGCCAGCCCAGCGTGCTGAACGGCCACAACCCGGACGAGAACCAGGTGTCGAGCACATCGGGGTCCTGCTTAAGCACCACATCCGCGCCCCAGTCTTTGATCGCTTTGGCGTAAGCCTCAGCTTCGGTCAATTCGCAGTATTGCTTCGGCGCCTGCTCCGAGCCCGGGATTCGGGAATCGGGTTCCTGCACGTACCACACCGGGATCTGGTGGCCCCACCATAGCTGGCGCGAGATGTTCCAATCGCGAATGTTGTCGAGCCAGCCGAACCAGATCTTGTCAAAGCGTTCGGGCACGATGCGGATGCGCCCTTCGCGCACCGAAGCGGCGGCGGCGGCGCCCATGCCCTGCATGTTGCAGAACCACTGCAGGCTGATGCGCGGCTCGATCACCGCGCCGCTGCGCTGACCGCGGCCGAGGCGCACCATGTAGTCCTCGACCTTCACGAGCAGGCCCTCTTTTTCAAGATCGGCCACCATGCGCGTGCGGCATTCAAAGCGATCCAGCCCTTCATACGGCCCTGCTTCGGCGGTCATGCGCGCGTGCTGGTCCATCACTTCGATGCAGGCCAGATGATGGCGTTTGCCCACGTCGTAGTCGGTGAAGTCGTGCGCGGGCGTCACTTTTACCGCGCCACTGCCAAAGCCGCTTTCCACGGCGGCGTCGCTGATCACCGGCACCCAGCGCCCCAGCGCCGGCAAAATGGCGCGGCAGCCGATGATGTCGCGGTAGCGGTCGTCGTCGGGGTTCACCATCACCGCGCTATCGCCCAGAATCGTTTCCGGCCGGGTGGTGGCCACCGTGATCCATTGCGTGGCGCCTTCAGCCCACTGCCCGCTGCCCCAAACGTGCTTCGGGCCCTCCCATCGGTTGGTTTGCAGCGGGTAGCGCACAAACCACAACTTGCCGGGCTCGCCTTCTTCCTCGGTCTCCACCTCAAGGTCGCTCACGCCGGTCAGCTGCACCGGGTCCCAGTTGATCATGCGCGTGTCGCGATAGATCAGGCCCTTGTCGTACAGCATTTTGAACGCGGTGCGCACGGCGTGGCTGAGCTTGTCGTCCATGGTGAACGCTTCGCGGTTCCAGTCGACCGAGATGCCCAGCGCCTTTTGCTGCTTGGTGATGATCTGGTGGGAGTACTCCTTCCAGTCCCACACCTCTTCGAGAAAGTCGCTGCGGCTCATGTCGCGGCGGTTTTTGCCTTCCTTGGCCAGCTTCTTCTCCACCACGCTCTGCGTGGCGATGCCGGCATGATCGGTTCCCGGCACCCACAGCGTGCGCGCGCCTTTCATGCGGTGGTAGCGCGTCATCAGGTCTTCGACCGCGCTGGTGAGCGCGTGGCCCATGTGCAGCGTGCCGGTCACGTTGGGCGGCGGAATGGTGATGACAAACGGCTTTTCGTTCGGATCGAGAAACGTCTGACCCTCCGGCGTGAAGTAGCCGTTCTTGTCCCACCAGTCATACAGGCGGTCTTCCACGTCTTTGGGGGAGTAGGCTTTTGGTAGTTCCATGTTCATTGTCCAAGCCTCACGGCTCGTTCCTAAAAACAAAAACGCCCCGCTGTCCTGTTCGGACGAGAAGGGCGTTTCCCGTGGTACCACCGATATGCGTAAGGCGCATGCAGACGCCATTACCTTTGACCGCGCTAACGGGCGGAACCCGAAGACGGCTATGCGCGCCGGCGCATTTACCGCATTGGCTCGCGAGCGACTTTCGGCTGCCGGCATCCCGCGCGCACTCGCAATCTATGATGCGCGCTCCCTGTTGGCGTCGGATGCAGCCTACTCCTCTCGGTCAAAGCCGGTTTGAAGTTGTGGCCTGATTATACGCAACTCGGTGCGGCTTGCGCCTCCGCCGTCGGGTGCATCTTCCCAGCAGCAGATGCTGGATTGTCACAAAACCGCCGGCTGCCTCGTCTGTATTCATAGATCGGAACGACAACTTTTGGAGCGAACCTATGACTACAAACATCTTGATTTTGGGCGCCGGCTACAGCGGGTTGCTGATGGCGCTGCGCCTGGCGCGCACCACCCGTCGGCTGGACGCGCGTGTGACGCTGGTGGACGCCTCGCCCATCTTCGGTGACCGCATTCGGCAGCACGAACTATCCGCCCATTCGCACGAACCACGCTGGATTGACACGCTGATTGAGGGAACGGGCGCTGACTTTGTGCTGGGGCGCGTGACGTCCGTCGATCTGGCGCATAGCCTTGTGCATGTTGAGAAAGTGGATAGTGAAAGCTCACTGCACTTCGACCGGCTGGTGTATGCGCTGGGAAGCTACACCGCTACTGAGTCGATCGCCGGCATTCGCGACCACGCTCATGTGTTCTCGCGGCGCGATGTCGAGCGCATGCGCGCCGCGCTGCCTGCGCTAGCGGCGCGCAAGGGACGGCTGCTGGTGTGCGGCGGCGGCCTGACCGGCATCGAAGCTGCGTCCGAATTTGCCGAGGCTTTTCCGGGGCTGCGCGTGACATTGATCACAAGCGGGGAGTTTGGCGCAGGCGCATCACCAAAGGCGCAGCGCTATTTGCGCGCGGCCTTTGCACGGTTGGGCATTCATCTGATTGAGCGCGCGCGCGTGACACGCCTCGCTGCCGGACAGGCCCACACGGCGGCCGGACCGATCGGCTTCGATCTTTGTTTGTGGGCGGGCGCGTTTGCCGTGCCAGCGCTGGCGCGCCAAGCCGGTTTGCGCGTCAACGAACACGGCCAGGCTTTGGTTGACGGCTGCTTTCAGTCGCTCTCGCATCCGAATGTCATGGTCGTGGGCGATGCGGCTGCACCCGCGCTGGATGTTGGCGCGCCGCTGCGCATGGCCTGCGCCACCTCAACCGCGATGGGCGCGCACGCGGCGGATGCCTTGGCTACAAGCCTGCGCGGCTTGACCTGCCCACCTTTTCGCATGACCTATCTCGCGCGCAACATTAGCCTGGGGCGGCGCGATGGCGTGATCGACTGGGTAACGCCAGACGATCGGCCGCGCAACTTGATTTGGACCGGGCTGCTTGCCGCGGCTTATAAAAACCTGATCGGCGCATTTGTGTGGCGCTCGATCAGCGGTGAACGTCGCCGCTCAAGCGCATACCAGGTCGCGCTTCCGGTTCCCAAACTGCCGGCAGAAAAACGCGCGGACAATGCACATCACTATGCCCGCACAAAGTGACTCAGCCGCGCTAGCTGCATTCGAGCAAGAGCGGCCGCGCCTGTTTGGCGTCGCGTATCGCATGCTGGGCAGCGCGGCCGATGCCGAGGATGCGCTGCAGGATGCGTTTCTGCGCTGGCGCGCGCCCGAGGCGCATGCGCATATCCGCTCGGCACAAGCCTATCTCATGACCGTGGTCACACGCTTGTGCCTGGATCGCTTGAAGTCGGCGCAAGGGCAGCGTGAAGTCTACTTTGGACCATGGCTGCCTGAGCCGGTGCTGACCCAGCCTGATGACGCCGCCGCCCATGCCGAAATGAACGAGTCCATTTCCCTTGCTTTTT
>JANMNW010000115.1:0-16231 GCA_031368515.1 Chloroflexota bacterium | reverse complement strand
TTTTGATCTAGTTGCCCCCCCCCGGGGGGGGGGCTGGCGAATCTGCTGCCTGATCTTTTGGTGATTAACTTAAGCCGTGAACAAATCAAACAACGGCGGGAAGGTGCCCAGCAGTCCGATGATCATGCCGACAAAGCTGATCGTCAGCGCGCGACGCATGTTCGTGTTTTTGCCGCGATACATGAAGCCGAGCACTATCCAGACCACAAAGAAGATGAGTGACGGGATGATCACTTTGCCAGTCAGCGGGCCAACACCCTTGTTCCAGGCCAGCCAGGTCTTGAAGGCTGGAATGGCTTCCGAGAGCGGGATGATGAGCCCAAGTGCGGCCGAACCGATACCGCCTGCGATGAAGGTTGCCGCCGCCGGCCCATTGGCCACGTCCGTCAATGTGATCTCTTCGCTTTCGGTTTTGAACACGACAGTGCTGTCAATTGGCTTTGCATAAGGCGCTTGCATGATATTGCCTCCAGAAATTCTTGAATTGGCGTTTCGCAACGCAGCTAATGCAGCGGTGCGGCTTTGGTGATGAAGGCGCCAAACGCGCCGGCCACTGCGGATGTGACGAACGCCACCACAAAGAAGATCATGGCCGCGCGCCGGATCTCCGGATGCTTGGCCAGACGCGGTCCGTAATAGATCACGAGATAGGCCACAACCGTCGCCGCCATCGGCGCAAGCCACGCTACATGCTCCTTCCATTCCATGCCGAACTTGTGCCATTCGGCCGTGCTTTCCCGTGCAAGCAGGAAGTAGCGCGGGTAGTCAATCAGCGCTGCGGCATTCTTCGGGTCAAATCCCGCCGGTGGCGCAGCCCGATACCACGGGTAGACGATAAAAGTGCCGGTGATCACCGTCAACCACACCGCAACTGCGAGCGTTACCATGCCGATGTTCAACCGCCGCACGCGCTCGGTCAGACCGCTCACCGTCACCAGTTCTGGCCGCAGGCTATACAAGCCCGCCAAACCACCGGCAAACGCAAGCAGAAAGATCGCTCCGAAGCCCATGCCATGGACGATGGTCCATAGCTCTTTGCTTGTGACTTCCATATTAATTCCTCCTAACGAGTTGTTCCAAGCATTTCAGCCTCTGCAGGCTACACAGGTTGTATGCCGTTCCGCTCCACATCGTTAGGGGCAGATGTCCCTATCGAGATAGGGACATGTCGACAGTGTTCTGTGGCGCACAGCCGTGCCGTCGATGGTCTGAACAAGCGCAAGACGGCGGGAATGGTGCGGATATCACGTCGAGTATCTGCTTGCCGGGCCATGACTTGCGAACATGGGCGAGAAGTCTTAAAGTAGTCGGGCGATCGATTTGAACAAGACCAGTTGCCTTGCGTGACCGCTAGCAAACCGTGCGGCGCATGCACAACACTGGTCGGGAGAATTCACCATGGACGATGCAAAATATGGAAAACTAGATGAACGCGGCGTCAATTGGATTCCGAACAAGCCGGTGAGCTACGGCCCGGTTTTCAATTGGCCCCCCAATCCGCGAGCGCTCTTCAAGTTCTTCTTCGGCTTCCCGGGGTATTTCCTCCCGTGGAACCTGCTCTACGCCGTCGCTGCGGTATTAATCTGGCAGTACCTCACTCCGGCGCTGGAAACCATGCGGGAGTTCTCAATAGGCTGGGTTGCGTTCATCCTCGTTCGCAATCTTGTCCTCGCGATTGCTGTCTATGGGGCGTGGCATCTCTGGCTCTATTCCTGGCGAAAACAGGGCAACAGCTTTAAATACAATCGGCAGTGGCCAAAAGAGAAGTCAGCGGCTTTCACCTTCGGCAACCAAACCTACGACAACATGTTTTACACGCTGGCGAGCGGCGTACCGATCTGGACGGTGTATGAGGTGCTGCTGCTCTGGGCATACGCTAACGGCTTCGTCCCGCTGATCACGTTCTCCGAGCACCCGGTCGGGTTCATCGCGGTGTTCTTCCTCGTTCCGTTCATCCACGAGGTGGGCTTCTATATCGCCCATCGTTCCCTGCACTGGCCGCCACTGTATCGCATCGCCCACAGCCTGCACCACCGCAACGTTAATCCAGGGCCTTGGTCGGGGCTTTCAATGCATCCGATCGAGCACGTGATCTATTTTGCGTCGAGCCTGTTGTTTTTCATCATCCCTGCGCACCCGATCCATATGATCAACCTTGTCTCGCGGCTCGGCCTCGCTCCGGCGCAGGGACACACCGGTTTCGACCGGGTCATCATGGGCGAGGAAGCAAGCATGGATACGTCCTACTACGCCCACTACCTGCACCACAAATATTTCGAGGTGAATTACTCGGATGGCATGGTTCCGCTCGACCAGTGGTTCGGCACGTTCCACGACGGGACACCCGAGGCTCAGGAAGCCATGAACGCGCGGCGGCAGAAGCGAAGCTTTCCCAAGCCGGCAGAGGGGTAGCCCTCTAGGCGAGAACTGCAAGATCGAGCCAGGCATTCCGCCGCAGCGAAACGCCAAGATCTGATGGAAGCCAGTGATCGGCTAACACCGCAGATCACTGGCAGAGACGACGAGGTTCAGATTCAAACGAATATGCGGTCCATCGACCCATGCGGCATCGTTTGGCGGGCAATGCGCGCTGGCAGAATCTTGTGGCACGTTATTTTGTCGGTCGTCTTCCGGCACCGGAGCCAGATAACGACAGCCAGCCATGAAAACGACTTTCTTTCGCACCCCTCTGCTGGCTTTCGCATGCGTTTGCATGCTGGCCGCTTGCGGCACCGGCACACGCGGCAGCGGCCCGCCGCCGCGCACCAGCACTGAACTTACCGGCAGCACGGCCGAGCGCGTGGACAAGGTTACGCGCATCTTGGGTGCAGCCGCTCCCACGCCGCTGCTCGACGCAAATTTCATTGAGATCAAAATTGGCGACGGCGTACTTGGCCCGTCAGATTATGTGCGGTTTATCGCGATAACAATCGATCCGGCCAGCCGCGACCGCTGGCGCGCACTTTCACCCCCGCTGATCAAAAAGCCGGAATACGCCGAGCCGCCTTCGACGCCGGCATGGTGGGTCAGCCAGGCGGATTACGAAAGGCTTAGCTTTCACGACGCATCAAGCTTGGGGCTGGGCGACGGCTGGCTGGGCGTTGCCGACAATGGACGGGTTTTTGTCGCGACACAGACGCGCTAGACGCGCATCCCGCGCCTTCTGCGCGATGTTGGCATTCCGAGCGGTGCGTGGCCTCGTATGCCGTATTCCGGAAGATCCCGCTTCGCGGATGACAGCGCTTCGCGCGGGATGACAACGCGGTGAGGAGTGCGTTGGTGCCGAGCATAAGCAGCGGAGCAAAGCATAGGAGCGCTGGCGCCCTGCAAGGCGCTACACTTGCCGCCATGGCTGAAGCATCACCCACAAAAAGTTCGATGGAACCGCTGATTCTTCGACCCCGCAAAGGGCAGTGGGTCATCAACAGCACAATTCTGGGCGCATTGTTTCTTGCCTGCGCAGTCACCACCGCAATTCAAAGCTCGACACACGAAGCGCTGGGCTGGATCATGCTGGACCTTCTGGGCGCGCTCAGCACCTGGTCGATCTGGTTTGCGTTTTCGAAGCGCGCGCGGCTGGAGCTGACGCGCGACGGCTTCAAGTTTTACACGCCGACGGCGACCGGCGCCTATCGCTGGAGCGGCATCGAGGCCATTGCGCACGGCACCATGAACCGTCGCGACGCCGTGTTCTTCAAATTCGCCCCGCATGACAACGGCAAAAAGCCGCCGCTGCATCAACTGGCGGGCGCGTTGTCCAAGGGCTTCGAAGTGGCGCTGCCCGAATTAGTGGGCGATTGGCACGCGCGCGCGCTGCCGAGAGGCTGAGGCAACGTGAGCGCGCTTCATCACCCATTCGCCACGCGCGTCGCCGCGCTGGTTTTGCTCCTCGGCCATTTTATGGCCTGGGCGCAGCACAAAACAGCCGCGCTCACGCTCAGCGGGCACGAGTTGGCCACGTTCACCAACGCCACACCCAATGCGGGCGTTTTCTTCAACGAAGGTTTTCTGCTGCCGTTGTGGGCGTCGGCGCTGTTGTTTGTTTTGCGCCCGGGCAACGGCAAGGCCCGCGTGAGCGCGCCCTGGTTGCTGCTCGCAATTGTCGTTGCCGCGCTGGGACTTCCAGCCTATCCTGAACTGCGCAAACTCATCGGCGGCCAGCTTTCCGATTTCATGTGGCAATTGCCTGCCAGCGTTGCAGTCATGGGCTTGGCCGCCCTGGCGCAACGCGCGGCGCCTCGCGCGCATACGGCACTGACTGCGCTGGCGGGCACAGCCGCACTGGTCGCTGTGGCTGGATTTTTCGCCATCCGCGAACCGGCGCTAGAAAACCTGTATCGCGACCCGGTAATCGTAGGCTTTGGCGTATGGATGACGTTGGCCGGAGGGATGGCCGCCCTCGCTATTGCATTTGTTACAATCCTTGCCACGTTGTCGCTCAAACAACGCCCTCACTGACGCTTACATCGCCTGTCTGCCGACGGCCCAGAGCCGCGCGCGCCACTCTTATTATTCATAAGGCCAGTCTATGAAACGCACCTACTCGATTTCAAGCATCCTCGCCGCGACCGCACTTTTGCTTGCAGCATGCGGAACTGCAACGGCCACGCCCGCTGCAGCGCAGATCACCGCGCCCGCGCAGCAGGCCCAGTTCACGGCGGGCGAATCCATCACCATCGAAGGATCGGTCACCGGCAGCGATGTGAAGAAAGTTCAGGTGCTGCTAAACAATCAGGCGATCGCGGTGATCGACCAGGCCAGCGAACCGGGAAAGTTCGTGGTGGCGTTCGATTTCCCGCTCGCGCCGGAAACGCTGGCCGGTTCAAACGTGATTCAGCTGAAAGGGCTGAACGACAAAGATGCGGCTGTCGTCACCTCCGATCTAGTGTTTGTCAACGTGCGCGGACAACCGACGGCGACCGTGCCGCCGCCGCCCACGCCGACGTCAATTCCCACCGCCGCCGCGCCCGCCCCGACAGCGGCGCCCGCCGCGGTTGAACCGACCAAAGCGGCCAATCAAATCACCAACAAGGACAACGAGTTTATCAACGTGCGCAAAGGCCCGGCACTGGTGTTTGATCCGCCGATCGGCCAGCTCAAACAAACGCAGAGCGCCAATGTGAAAGCCAAGAGCGAAGACGGCAAGTGGTGGCAGATTGAATTCGCCGGCGGCGAAGGCGGGCTCGGCTGGGTGTTCGCAGAATTGGTGCAATTTGCAGGCGATGCCAATGCCGTGGCGGTTGTGAAAGTCGCGTTGCCAACAGCAGCGCCGGTCGCAGCCGCACCGGCAGCGCCGGTGACCACTGCTGCGATTGTGCCGCTTGCGCCAGCTGCACCCGCGGCGCCGACAGCGCCGCCCGCCGCCGTATTGCCCTACAGCCAGTCGGATTCGTTTGCCCCGCGCAACGACATCGGCGATGTGCCGCTCGGGCACAACGGCGAACCCAATAACTCAAAGTGGGTGTGGAACATCACCGGCGCGCAACGCGCCGAAGTTGAAATTTCCATCCCTGGCAGCGTGCCGGACATTTTTGATTGCCCGCTGGGCAACCTGGCCGGCATCGCGCCCAATAGCGCTTCGGGCAAACGCCTGCCAATGACGCTGCCAACCGGCGAATTTGCGTTTACGATCACCGAGAAAGGCGTCTATCTTTTCAAGATCTGGATCACCAAAGCCGACGGCTCACAGACCTCCATCGAGCGCTGGGTGATCTTTGGCTGCTACAAAAAGCCAGGACGGTAAGCGATGAGCGGTGGGCGGTAGGCAGTGCATTCCGCTCACTGCCCACCGCTCATCGCACAATCTGTACCTTGATCATGTTCGTCATGCCGGCGCCGCTGCCGAGGGGCACGCCGGCGACAATGACGATCGCGTCTCCGGAGCTGGCCAGACCGCGTTGTTTGACGATGTGTACAGCCGCGTCAAACATCAAGTCGAGGTTTTGCACCACGGTGGGTTCGATGACGCCTTCCACCCCCCATGTGAATGCGGCATAGTGCAGCGCATGCGGCGTAGTCGTCAGGTTGAGAATGGGCGTGGCGGGGCGATGGCGCGCGACCATGCGCGGCGTCAACCCGGAGCGCGTGCCGCAGACGATGGCTTTGGCGCCGATCTCCTTGGCAATGTTGACTGCGGCCAGGGTAATCGAATCGGTCGCCTGCGCTTTTGAACCGTCTTGATGCTGCGCATGTTCGGTGCGCCACACGCCACGCTGCATGCCATGATTCTCGGCGCGTGTGGCGATGCGCGCCATCGCCCGCACCGCTTCGACCGGATGCGCGCCGGTGGCGGTCTCGGCGCTGAGCATCACCGCATCGGTGCCATCGAGCACGGCATTGGCCACATCGCTGGCTTCAGCGCGCGTGGGCACCACTTCACGAACCATGCTCTGCAGCATCTGCGTGGCGGTGATCACCGGCTTGCCCGCGCGCCGGCAGTTGCGGATGATGCGCTTTTGATAGAACGGCACTTCCTCCGGCGGCGCTTCCACGCCCAGATCGCCGCGCGCGACCATGACAATGTCGCTTTCGGCCACAATGGCGTCCAGCTCGTTCATGGCTTCAGGTTTCTCAATTTTTGAAACGACCAATTGCGTCCCGCCGCAAATGGCGATCAGTTCGCGCAACTCGCGCACATCCGCGCCGCTGCGCACAAACGACAGCGCGATCGACTCGATGTTTTGCGCGCAGGCAAAGGCCAGATCGGCACGATCTTTGTCAGTGATCGAAGACACCGCCACCTTGACGCCCGGCGCGCTGACGCCCTTGCGCGATAGCAACGTTCCGTCGTTGGCGACCAGGCAGCGCAGCACCCCGGCATCCAGGCATTCAAGCACGCGCAGCTCAAGCACGCCGTCGTCGATCAACAGCCTGTCGCCCACACCAAGCGCTGAAATGATTTCCGGATGCGGCATCGGAATGCGCCCCGGCGCGGCCGAGTCATAGTCGCGGCCGACAAACAGCCACACCGACTGATCGCGGTGCAGCAACAATCCGCCATCCGGCAGATCGCCGATGCGAAATTTCGGGCCCTGCAAATCGCCCATGATGGCAACGGCATGACCCAGCTCGGCGGCGATGCGACGAACCTGTGACATGCGGCGGGCATGATCGGCGTGCACGCCATGAGAGAAGTTCAAGCGCGCAACATCCATGCCGGCGCGCATCAGCTCGCGCATCACATCATCAGAATCGGTGGCGGGCCCAAGCGTGCAGACGATTTTTGTTCGCATCATGTGTATTGCGCGGGAGCAGTGCCGCGAGCACAATGGCAATTTTAGTGCGTCCGCGCCAGTGCTTCACGCCCGGCAAGCGTTCTCGCATTGCACTGCAAGCGCATTGCCACAGTATTTCGCGCAGCGCATCCGCAATGCTGTGGATTTTCTGGCACACCTATTGCATTAGGCGCGTCGATGCCTAACATGTGGCTTGGCGTGCGAGCGACTGAGGGGGTCACTCCACATTGGGTGGCAAATGGGGCAGGCGGTGTCCATGCCGGTGACCATCCTTCCAAGAACCGATCCACCGCGCCCAACTGCGGCCGCCCAGGCGGCTGCCACGCCAACGGAAGCGGCCGAGCCAAAGGCAAATCAGGAGCGCTTTCGACCCATCTGGGGGCCGAACTACAAGGAAAACGACGGGCGCGAGCGCCTGGTTTGCGCCGCCTATGCGTTTTCAGCCGACTATCCACTGCAGCAAATTCAGATGTCCGGGCTGGATATCAAGCATGGATTTCATCTTGGCATTGTGCCGTTCTATCTGAATGCCGACTATGTCGTCACCGAAAAGAATCGCATGGCCGCGGTGCAAAGCGTCCAGGTCGACTGCCTGCTCACAACATTCGACTCGATCGCGCTCGACGATCCCGGAATCATCACCGTCTTCATCAACGAAAGCGCAGGTGGCGATCAGATCTGGGCACGCGAGCTTGGGTCGCTAAATGACTTGAAAGGCAAGCGCATCACATTCGAGGCGCACGGGCCAAGCGAATTTTTTGTGTTGGACTTGCTCAACACCGTGCGCATTGCGCCGGGCGAGGTTCAATTCGTGCCCCAGCCGAATCAGGCCAGCGCCATCGCCGCGTTCAACCGGGGCGAAGCCGATGTCTTCGCCGGCTGGGAGCCGGTAATCCGCGGCGCAGAAAAAGGCGGCGGCAAATTGTTCACCAGCAGCCGCGATTTTCGCTCGATTCTGGGCGCCATCGTGATGTCGCGCCAGGCCACGCGCAACAAACGCCCGGTGATCCAGCTCTTTCACAACGCATGATTCGAGGCGCTTGAGGTGCAGCAATCCGATTTTGCGCGCGCGGCGCGCCACATCGCGGATTGGGGGCACAACGATTACACCGGCGTGAGCGCCGAGCGCTCGGGCGAGGATTTGCGCAATATGCTGTCCGGCGTGGCTCAGGCCGATCTCGCTGATAACGCGCGCGCTTTCGAGGCGATGCCTCAAATTGTTGAGCGCCTCCGCCAAACGCGCAATCTGTGGGCGTCGGCCGGCTATGCCATTCCCACCAGCGACATCGGCGCCGTGATCGACCCCACTTTTGTGCAAACCAGCGAGCGCGGCAAGCAGATTGCCCCCAATGCCGTCAATCGCTTCGTCAACAACAGCTTTGCATTGGGACGCTTTAGCGCCGGCGGCATTCCGCAGATCAGCGCCGCAGCCGCACTGACTGCCACAACGTCCGTGACAAGCGCGCTGCCCTGTTCCCGATTCGACTTTCTGCCAAACAGCACCGAATTAACAGATGACGCCAAACAACTTTTGATCGATTGCGCACTGCCTATCTTGCGTCAAAGCCCAACACTGTATCTGCGCGTCAAAAGCAGTTCGGCCTGGCCCGGGCCCAAAGGCGCAGTCCGGCAGATTGATGTGGAAAACACGGCGCGTGAACGGGCTGAGGCCATTGCCGATTTTCTGGTGCAGCTGGGCGTAAAGAAAGAACGCCTATTCATTACCTGGACGCTGCCACCTGAGGATCACTGGGAGACGCTGGATTTGCTCAAACAGGTAGAGGATCGTTATGTAGAGCTGTCATTGCTGGTGTCGGGGCTGTAGCTACGCGCCACGCAAATTTACATAACCGCGCCTCTTCTCGCCAAAACTGCGTAAAATGTCATGAGTCACTCAGAGGGTAGCGAGATGAAACTCAGACAACCAACTTTGGCCCTAGGATGCGCAGCGCTGCTCGCCGCATTGTTCGCATCACCGACGCCGGCAGCGGCGGCCGAGCCGAGCGCGGCGAAGAGCGCATGCACGCGTTTTTACACGCTGCGCCGCGGCGACACTCTCAATCGCGTGGCGCGCCGATTCGCAACTACATCCGGCAAGCTTCTCACGCTCAACAGCCTCCCCCCTGATGCGGCCATCAGCACCGGCCGCATGTTGTGCGTGCGCGCGGCCAAAGGCACCGTCGGCGCAGTGACCCAGACCATCATCGTTCATAATGGCGAGACACTCGCCATGCTTGCCCGCAAATATTTGACGAGCGTGGCCACCCTGCGCAAGCTCAATCGGGTGCGCTCGGTCAAACCCGGACAAACTCTGATCGTGCCCATCCGGCGCGTGAAGGCGCGCGGCGTCTAGCGCCGCGAAATCCAGCACATCACAGGCGCGCTTCACAGCGCGCCTTTTTTTGCCAGCTTAGAATCGCTCGTGATTCGATCATGAAAGGAATTGGCAAAGTGCTCCGCGCGGAAACGCGCAGTTTCGTGTTTGGCTGCCGCGTCGAGCGACAGGATGTGCCCGTCTTTGGCTCGCTTGTCAAAACGCAGATCCAATATCGTAATGCCGCGATCTACGGACTGATCTACAACATCGTGATCGAAGACGACGGCATGACGAAGATGCTGTCTGTCGCCGAGGACGTGCGCGACGAAGATATCGCCTGGCAGCGCGCCCGGCGCGTGCCGGTCGAAGCGAGCGTGCTGTGCGCGGGGTTTCAAGAGTCGGGGCAGGCGGTGCGCTATGCGCTGCCCGCCCAGCCTCCCATCACCCTGGACGACGTTCGCCATTGCACAAACGAAGAGGTATTGCGTTTCACCGAGCAACCGGACTGGTTTCGGCTGGTGCTCGATTCGCGCGACGCTCCCACCGACGAGCTTCTGGCCGCCGCGATTCGCTTTGCGCGCGACATCCGCGAACACCCGACCGCGCAGAGTGCTTTCGTCAACGCGTGCGGCCGTGAATTGGCGCGCCTGATGGCTGGCGATGCCGCGCGGCTGGAAAGCGTGCTGCGCCGGCTGGCATAAGGGGTTGCCGCAAGCCGTTTGTGCACACTATGTGTGACGCTAATTCTGCGCCCGCGCTTCCCCGCATCCGCATCAGCGCGCTGATCCTGCGCGGCGACGAGGTCGCGCTGGTTGAATTTAATACCGCCGCGCTGGGCACCCATTACGATCTTCCCGGCGGCGGGCTTGATCCGGGCGAATCGCTGCGCGACGGCGTGCGCCGCGAGTGCCGCGAGGAGATCGGTTGCGACGTTGCCGTCGGCCGCCTGCTGATGGTGGCCGAGTATTTTCCCGGGCGCGACGCCGACGCACATGACGGCCAGCCCACGCTGGATTTCATCTTTGAATGCACGTTGGCCGAAGGCCAGCAGCCGCGCCTGCCTGAACAGCCGGACGAAGACCAGACCGGCGCACGGTGGATGCCGATTAAGACGCTGTCTCGGCGGTTTCTCAAGGCGAGCGTTGCCGAGCTGCTCATTCGGCGCGCCCGCAGCGACGCCGGCGACATGCTCAGCACGGATGTGTGGGCCGGATATGATTCAACAACCTAAGCGCATGGAAAACGACCCATCTGACACCTTCCCCAACCGCTTTTTTGGCGAGAAAGACCCTGAACCGCGCTATCGGCTGGGGATGGTGGTGAGCGGCTCGCTGAGCGAAGGCGTGCAGGTAAAGCTCGATCGCGACGCGGTGATCGAAGGCGTGACGGTGGGCGGCTATGTCACCATCGACGGACAGACCAACCGCAAGTTCTTTGGCATCGTCACGGACATCCGGCTGGACGCCACCGACGCCGCCATTCAAAAAACGCCGCCGACCGATCCGGCACTGCTCAATATGCTGCGCGGCACCACCGTATTCGGCACGCTTGAGGTAAAGCCGCATCTTCTGCGCGAAGGCGACAGTGGCGAGCTGCGCCCGGTCAAGAGCGTGCCGGCCCATTTCACCGTGGCCTACCGCAGCACGCCCGAAGAAGTGCGCGAGGTCTTTGCCAAAGATGAAGGGGCGTCATATCGCATTGGCTCATCGCTGGAAGACGACAAGGTCGAAATCAACATCAACTTGGAGCGCCTGGTCGAGCGGTCAAGCGCGGTGTTTGGGCGCAGCGGCACCGGCAAAACGTTCATGACTTTGCCGTTGCTGGCCAGCGTGATCAAGCACGATCTGGCCTCGTGCCTGATCTTCGACATGCACAACGACTATGGCTACACACTCAAGGGCGACAAAAACCGCAAGCTCAAGGGCTTGAAACAGCTCAACGCCATCGCCAATAAAGTGGTGATTGTGACGCTGGACGCCAAGTCCTCAAGCGCGCGCCACAGCAGCCCGGAATTTGCGCTAAAGATCGGCTATGAGCAGATTGAGCCGGAGGATCTTGAATCGGTGCGGCAGATCCTGAGCCTGAGCGATGTGCAGGTGAATGCGCTGTATGCGCTCAAGCGCAAGTCGCCGGCTGGCTGGATCAAGGAGCTGCTGAGCGAAGACACTGAAGGCGTGGCCAAGACCATGATCGAAGACGGGCGCATCGCCGAAGGCACCTACTATGCCATGCAACGCAAACTGCAGAAACTGCTCGCGTTTGAATTTCTGCAGGAGCGCGCGGCGGACAACTTCGTTGAGCGGATTTTGGGCTACCTGACCAAAGGCGTGAGCGTGGTGGTCGAATTCGGCAAATACGGCGACGATCTGGGCGCTTACGTGTTTGTGGCCAACTTTTTGACGCGGCGCATCCGCGAGCGCTATCGCGAGATGAAAGAGGCGGCCGAAGGCGGCGGCGGCGCGGAGCCGAAGAAGCTGGTAATCGCGATCGAAGAGGCGCACAAGTTTCTGGAGCCGGGCGTTGCGGAGCACACCATCTTCGGCACCATCGCGCGCGAGCTGCGCAAATACAACGTCACGCTGCTGATCGTCGATCAGCGCCCGAGCCAGATTGATTCGGAAGTGATGTCGCAAATCGGCACGCGCATCACTTGCGCGCTGAGCGATGAAAAGGACATCAGCGCAGTCTTCACCGGGGTGCATGGCGCCGCACAATTGCGCAGCGTGCTCGCCTCGCTCGACAGCAAACAGCAGGCGCTGATCATGGGCCATGCGGTGCCGATGCCCGTCGTCGTGAAAACGACCGAGTATGGCGAAGCGGTCTATGCCGAATACAGCGCTTTGCCGTCCACAGCCACTTTGCGCAAAGACGAAAGCAATCTAAAGAGCGAGAAGCCGTTTGGGTGAGTCGCGCAACTCGGGACTCAACACCCAGGAATCACCCATCTTGCGTAGGGATCTAAGCGGCCACAGTCCCTATAATGATGCGCAGATGTTGCGCGATTTCTTCAGGCCGATTCCGATTCTGAGTGCGATATTAATCGCGCTCGCCGTCGCGCCGATTGCCGCAGTTGCCTATCATCAAAGCGCGCACGAAGGCAAA
This sequence comes from Chloroflexota bacterium, assembly GCA_031368515.1. Taxonomy (GTDB): domain Bacteria; phylum Chloroflexota; class Anaerolineae; order J036; family Brachytrichaceae; genus CANJQH01. The sequence goes on along the minus strand of JANMNW010000115.1, from coordinate 3,577 downwards.
GTCTTTAGCGGAGTGCGGCTGAACGGCGTGGATTTGAGCGCAAAATCGCCGGAAGAGGTGTTTGCCACAGCGCAACAGCAGGCGGCTTATTACCGCACGGTCAATCTCAAATTGCGCGCGGGCGACAAGGTTTTTGATTTCAAGCCCGCCGACTTTGGCAGCGCCTTTGACCCGGCCGCGACGACGGCTTTGGCCATGTCGATTGGACGCCAGGGCGATTGGACTCAACAATTCAAAGAGCGCGCGCAGGTCTATTGGAACGGCGTGGATGTCGGCCCCATCGTGCACATGGACAGCGGCGCAACCGCGCGGCGCATGGCGCAGATTGCGCAGGAAATCGACCAGCCGGCCACCGACGCCCGCTTGGACATCGATGCTCCCAACGGCATCGTGCGCGAGACGCCGTCGCAAACCGGTCTGGCGCTGGACCAAGGCATGTCCGTACGGCTTGTCGAAGCGGCCATCAAATCGCGCAGCAGCGGCGAAATCATTTTGCCGCTCAAAACTACGCCGCCGCAAGTCATCACCGTGGCCGACGCCGTCGCCAAGCTTGGGCGCATCATTGGCAACGATCTGATCGTCATGCTGCCGCAGTGGGACAAAAGCGGCACTGCGCTTGCGCCGGTCGAGGCTTTCCGGGTGCCGCGCGGCCAGTTGATCGATTACACGCTGATCGAAGACACCCAGGAAAACGGCGCGCCAAAGATCAATGTGCGTTTTCGGCGCGAGAGTTTTCGCGCAAAGCTGGAGCCGCTTACAAGCGCCATCACCGGAACGATTCAAGACGCGCGATTTGTGTTTGACGATGTCAGCCGCAAGCTCACGGTGATCCAGCCCTCCAGCGCCGGCCGCACGCTGGACATTGACGGCACGCTGGACGCAGTTGAGGCTGCGGTCAACAGCGACAACAACCGCACGGTAGTGGCTGCGGTCAAGACAGTGCAACCGGCAGTGCCCGACACGGCCAGTAGCGAACAGTTGGGCATTACCGAGCTGATCACGCAGGCCACCACATTTTTTAAGGGGTCGAGCGCCGCGCGCATCGCCAATGTCAAGCTTGCCGCGTCGCGCTTTCACGGCGTGGTCGTGCCGCCGGGCGAAGTCTTTTCGTTCAACCGCTACCTGGGCAATGTGAGCAAAGAAGACGGCTTTGAGGAAGGCTTGATCATCGTCGGCAACCGCACGGAAAAGGGCGTGGGCGGCGGCGTGTGCCAGGTTTCCACGACCGCGTTCCAAGCCGCGCTGCGGGCGGGCTTTCCAATCGTTGAGCGTTATCCGCACGGCTACCGCGTAAGCTACTACGAGCGCGGCATGGGCGCGGGCTATGACGCGGCTGTGTTCACGCCGTGGGCGGACATGAAGTTTCGCAACAACACCAAGGCTCATTTGTTGATCGAAACGTATTTCGATCCCGCCAAGGTGACGCTCACGTTCAAGTTCTACGGCACGCCAGATGGACGACAAGTGACGATCAGCCCGTCCAAAATTGGCGCGACCGTTCCGCACGGCCCGGATTTGTATGAAGCCGATTCCGAAGGACAGCTGGCTCCCGGGCAAGTCAAGCAGGTGGAATTCGCGGTGAATGGCGCAAGCATGTCATTCAACCGCACTGTGGTCCTGAATGGCGAGACGCTGATCGACGAGTCCATCACCAGCAAATATGTGCCGTGGCGCAATGTCTTTCGCTTTGGACCGGGCTTCACGCCGCCGCCTGGCGCCGAGATCGCCGGCCCGCCAACGCAGTAGCGCAAGCCAAGCTGACTGTAGCTGACACAAACCCATGCCCCAGCCCTTCCAGACCGAAGCCTACTTTCGCGCCTGTTTCCGCGCGCGCGGCCGAAGCTTGGCCTACCGCGCCCAGTCGCCGGCTGAACACGCCGCCTGGCGCGACGCCTTTCGCGTGCGATTGCGCGAGCTGATCGGGCTACACCACTTCCAGCAGGCGCCGCTCAACCCGCGCATCACAGAAACTCTGCAATGCGCCGGCTATCGCCGCGAGCGCGTCGTCATCGACGTCGAACCGGGCGTCAGCATGCCGCTCTACGTGCTTATTCCGGATGGCCCAGCCGATCGGCTTGGCCCGCCGGTCATCGCCGCGCACGGTCACGGCAGCGGCGGCAAACTGGCCGTGGTGGGCATCGATGACGATCCCCGCATGCGCGCAAAAATCGCCGAGCACAATTACGCCTATGGCGCGCGCGCGGCGCAGGCGGGTTTCGTGGTGTTCTGTCCGGACGCGCGCGGCTTTGGTGAACGCCGCGAATGGCAGTCCGACGGTCCGGAAAAGATCCTCGAATCGTCTTGTTTTCAACTGTCGCATATGGCGCTGCCGCTCGGCATGTCCGTGGCCGGGATGTGGACCTGGGATCTGATGCGGCTGCTCGATTACATTGAGATGCGGCCGGAATCGCGCGAAAAGCCCATGGGCTGCATCGGCCTTTCGGGCGGCGGCCTGCAAACGCTGTATCTCTCCGCGCTCGACGAGCGCGTGGCTTGCGCGGTGATCAGCGGCTATTTCTACGGCGTTGAAGACTCGCTGCTGCATCAGTCCAACAACTGCGCCTGCAACTATGTGCCGCTTCTTTGGGAAAACGCCGACATGGGCGACATCGCCGCCCTGATCGCGCCGCGCCCGCTGATGATCGAAGCGGCCCGCCAGGACCCGCTCAACGGCCCGCGCGGCATGGACAACGTGTTGGAACAGATCGCCATCACGCGTCCGGCCTACATAACGCTCGGCGCGGACGAGTGCTTCGATTCGTTTTTCTTTGACGGCGGGCATCAGTGGAACGGAGAGAAAGTCCACGACTGGCTTAGGCGTTGGCTGGCAAAGTAAGTTTGCAGGATATAGAGTCAAGGGGTATCGACCCCTAAGTCAACATGGCATTGATCGCATACCCCGCGCATTCGCTGCTGCTGCAAATAGCTCATTTTGGCGTTGCCATCGGTCGTGTGGGCGGTGTGACAGGTGACGCAGCCGCCGGCCTGGGCCGGGTTCGCCTGCTGCCAGCGCGCAAACGTGCGATGAAAATGCCGGTCAAACGATGCGTCGGTGGGCGTATCGGTGTGACACTTCAGGCAGTTGATGTCGGGCAACGGCATCGTGGTGATGGCGGGTTGCCGCGCGATGTTTGTGGCCCAACGAAAGGCATCGCGCGCGCCAAGCGAGAGCGCTCCCAGTCGCCCGCTTAATCCTTCACCGGAGTGGCAGTCAATGCAGCGGGTGACTGGCTTCGTCGCATAGCCGTGCGCGTGCGCGGAAGCAAGATCTACAGAATGCGGCCCAGCCGCTTGCGCGCGGCCCACGTAGTCGGTTTCCGGCTGGGTATGACAGCTGGCGCAGTTGGCGTCGCGGCTTTCAAACTGCATGGCCCCGGCAACGCCGCCAACGCCCGTCATCACAAAGGCAGCCAGAGCTGTAACCAGCGCCAGCGCCGGGCGCGATAGCTTGCGCTTCACTGCAACGTGCCGATGGGCAAGCGCAGCGAGCGTTGCCCAAAGATGGGCATGACAGACGGCCGGCCACGGCTGGCATTCACGATGCCAGAAATCAGCGCGACCAGACCGTAGATAAACG
>JANMNW010000574.1:0-17831 GCA_031368515.1 Chloroflexota bacterium | reverse complement strand
TGAACAGCGCCTCTTCGCCAAAGACCGCTCGCATGACCTGGCGGGCCAAGGGGTGCGCAATGGTGGCGAGCACAAAGAGCAAATCGTCATGCTCCCCCACGTGATAGCGCGGGTGATTCAGATGCAGCAAGGACCATGCGTTTGGACCGTAGGCGTGTCCGCCGGGCTCGCTATCCGCTGTGCTATGCGCCTGCCATTCGTCGCGCGCGCGTTCGGCGATGCCTCGCAGCCGAACGACATCGGCCGCCGGCAGCGCATCGCGCAGGATCAGATAGCCGTCGCGCCGCCAATCGCTTTGCCAGCGCGCGTCGGCACCGCGTTCAACTTGTGTCGCCATGCCGGGCAGTGTGGCACAACACGGCCCGGGCGCAATCGCGCAGCCGGTTAATGCTGGTCCGGGACCAGATGTAACTTGATCGCGTTTAGAACCGCCTCGGTGCGGTTGTTCGCATTGAGCTTGGACAAAATATGCGTGATGTGAAACTTGACGGTGGGCAGGGTGATAAACAGGCGGCCGCCGATTGCGGCATTGCTCAAGCCCTGCGCCATCAGCGTCAGAATTTCGAGCTCGCGATCGGTCAGTTTTGGCGCGCCAGCCGCGCTTTCAGCGGCGCGCGACAGCGCATCGGCCGCCTCCGGCGCCAGCATGCGTTTGCCTGAATACACCGACCGGATCGCACTGACCAGCTCATCCGCGCGGGCGGTTTTGAGCAGATAGCCATGCGCGCCGGACTGCATGGCGCGATACACCAGCGTCTGTTCGACAAAGCTGGTCAGCACGATGACGTGCGTTTTTGGCGACAGTTCGCACACTGTTTTGGTCGCCGCTGCCCCGTCCATGCCGGGCATGACCATGTCCATCAAAACAATGTCAGGCGACAGCTGATTGCACAGGCGGATGGCATCGTAGCCGTTTTCGGCTTCGCCAACGCATTCCATGCCATCGGCGGCGCGCAGCATGCCGATCAGTCCATGCCGGATCATCGGATGATCGTCGACGACCAATACTTTGATTGTGGAGTTTGTCATACAGTTTCGTCGATGGCTGTCTCGCGCGGCCAGACTACGGCCACGATGCTGCCGCGCCCGGGCTCGCTGATGAAGCTGATTTGTGCGTCGATGGATTGCGCGCGCTGGCGCATAGATTCGAGGCCGAAGTGGCCGGGCCGATCATGGGTTGTGTCGAAGCCTGTGCCATTATCGCGCACCGTCAGCTCAATGCTGTTATCCACCTCGATCAGTGCCACTTCCACTTCCGTGGCGTGGCTGTGCCGCAGCGCGTTGTTGAGCGCTTCCTGCCCAATGCGATAGATGGCAGTTTTGGCAGGGTCGGGAATAGTCATGGTCCGATCCAGGCTGAGCCGCACACGCGCGCCGCCGCGTCCGTCGCTGGCATCGACCAAGTGCGAGAACAGCTCGGCGACGGAGGCGACCTTGAGCGCATCCGGCCGCAGCTCGAACAAGAGGATGCGCATCTCAGCCAGCGCGCCGCTGTTCAGGAGCTGGATGCGGCGCAGATCGTTCTGCAAATCGGGATCGGTCACTGCTGGATTCTTGCTGAGCGAGTCGGCGATGATGCCGGCGGCAAAAAGATTCTGCGACACCGCGTCGTGAAGCTCGCGGGCGATGCGATTGCGCTCGGCGATGATGGCGGCTTCTTCAGCTTGCGCGGCGAGCTTGGCGTGCTCGATCGCCAGCGCGGCCTGATGGCTGATCGCCGTCAGGATGCGCTCGCGCTCGGGCGTGAAGAACGCCGGCTCGCTGCAATCGATGCGCATCGCGCCGATCATGTTGCCGCGCGTCACCAGCGGCGTCATCATCCATGATCGCGCGCGCTGGTACAACTTGCCGGCGCGACCCTCGGTGACTTGGGCCAGCAGCACTGCGAAAAAATTGCGGCGCGACTGATTGACCACCAGCGGCACGCGCTTGCTTTCCATCAGCCGATACATGCGTGCATAGCTGTCGGGTAGGGTGCTGCCTTCCAGGTGTTCGGTGCCAAACGGGTCGCGTGTTTGATAACTGCTTAGCACCACGTTGTCGCGCTCGCGCAGCCAAATCGACGCGGTGTGATAGTCGACCGCCGATTGAACCTGGATCAGCATGTTTGACATCAAACTGCTCAAATCCTGCCGCACCGCCAGGCGTTCGGACAAATTCACAAGGGTGCTGATGTCGGCGGTGCGTTCGCGCACGCTGACTTCGAGAAGCGCATTGGCGGCGGCAAGCTCGGCTTTCTGGCTCTGCAAGGTGTCCACCATCTGGCGCAGCGTGGCGCTAAACGCGGAGGTGGTGCTGTCGCTCTTGAGCAGCGGGGTGCGCTGCGCCATGCCGGCGTGCACGGCGTGGATCGCGGCCTCAAGCGCGCGCAAGCGCGCAGCCACCCGCCGCGCGTACCACCATGCGCCGCAGACCGCGGCCAACACGATAAACGCGCCGGAAATGACGGCGGATTGAGTGGGGCGCTCGCCCGTCATCCAAGAAGCCGCGCCAATGGCGGCCAGGGCGGCAAGCGACCCGCAAATTGCAATTGTCATCGCCGCCTGGGCTTGCAGCGATCGGTTTATTAGGAATGAGCGCATAGTGAATGCAATGGGTTAGCTTAGACGGCGCGGGTTAGTTAGGCGACCATCCTGGGTATAGCGCCAACCTCTCCAATAGTCGTGGATTCTATGCCGGACGGCACGGCCAAACCGTTGAGGAATATTTGCGCAAAACTGGCCATGCGGTTAGTGATCGTTCGCCGCCGGGGCGATGTGCGTTCACGCGCCCGGTGTTAACGTCTTTGCGTTTAAACGGATTACGACCATGAACACATTGACTCATTTTTCCGGCGCGAGTTTGTTGGCCGACCCGCGGCACAACAAGGATATGGCGTTTACTTTGGAGGAGCGGGAAGCGCTCGGTCTGCAAGGCTTGTTGCCGTCGGCGGTTTTCACCATTGAGCAGCAGGCGGCCATGGAAATGGAGCATTTGGCGGCAAAACCCGATCCTTTGGAGCAATACGTCGGGCTGATTGCCCTCCTCAACCGCAACGAAACGCTCTTTCACCGCGTGATTGTGGACAACCTTGAAAAATTGGCACCGGTCATTTACACCCCAACCGTGGGGCTCGCATGCCAGCGCTTTAGCCATATCTTTCGCAAGCCGCGCGGCCTGTTTATCACGCCGCTGGATCGCGGCCACATGGCGCAGCGGCTGTACAACTTCGCGCAGGATGATATTCGCCTTATCGTGGTCACGGACAACGAACGCATTCTCGGCCTGGGCGATCAAGGCGCCGGCGGCATGGGCATCCCGGTCGGCAAGCTGATCTTGTATTCGGCCGGCGCAGGAATTCATCCGAAGCATTGCCTGCCGGTTAGTTTTGACGTGGGCACAGACAACGGTGCGTTGCTCGACGACCCGTTCTATCTCGGCTATCGGGCTCGCCGCCTGCGCGGGCGGGAATATGACACGCTGATCGACGAATTTGTGCAGGCGGTCAAGACGGTCTTCCCGGATGCGATCTTGCAGTGGGAAGACTTTAAAAAGAACAATGCCTTTCGATTGCTGGCCCGTTACCAGGATGCTCTGCCGAGCTTTAACGATGACATTCAAGGCACAGCGGCAGTCACGCTGGCGGGAATCCTGACCGGCTTGCGTCTGACCCATAAGTCCCTGCGCGAGCAACGGTACCTGTTTGTCGGCGCGGGCGCGGCGGGGGTCGGCATCGCCCGGCTCATTCGCGCTGCGATGCTGGCAGATGGCGCGCTCGAAGGCGACTATCGCCGCGCCATGGTGTTCTTTGACTCCAACGGCATTGTGCCGGCTGGACGCGCCAACGAAGATCCTCATAAATCGGAGTTTGCCCTGAGCGCCGAAGACGGCGCCGCGCTGGGCCTGGATTTGTCGAAGACCATTTCGTTGGAGGAGGCGGTTGCGGCATTTCGTCCGACTGTGTTGATCGGCACCTCGGGTCAGCCGGGCGTGTTTACGCCTGAAGTGATTCGGTCGATGGCCGCGGTTTGTGACCGGCCGATCATTCTGCCGCTGAGCAATCCAACCAGCAACGCTGAATGCACGGCGTCGGAAGCGCTGATCCACTCGGGCGGCCGGGCGCTGGTTGGCACTGGATCGCCGTTTGAGCCGGTGACACTCGGCGGCAAACGCCATGTGATTGGCCAGTGCAACAACGTGTTCGTCTTTCCCGGCATCGGCATGGGCATGCTGATCAGCGCGGCGCGCTGCGCGATCGATGGCATGTTTCTGGCAGCCGCGCATGCGGTGTCCGATTTCACGCTTCAGCGTCATCGTGAAGCCGAAGTGCTCTACCCGAAAATATCCGAGCTGCGCGAAGTCAGCGCGCAAGTGGCGCTGTGCGCGGCGCAGGCGGCCTGCCGGGCCGGCGTGGCGCCGGCGGCTGACGAACGCAAGCTGAAACAGCGATTGGACCAATGGCGCTGGTTCCCAACTTACTGACGGCGTACCAAACCCTGGAAAAGAACGGAGCCCGGCGAAGAACACGCAGCGCGTGTCTCCGCCGGTTTTGCTATCGGTCTTGTGGCTTAACCACAAGGAGCAATTATGCTGGCTGCAACATTGATACGGCGGCCATTCGGTGTTATGGCTGGTTGCTGTACCCACGGTGCCAAAGCCGCGGGCGCCCTTAGTCGATAGTTTTGGCAGTTATTGTGACAGTTGTGGTGTATACCGAACACGCTAGTTTCATACACTGATTGCTACCGGCGCCGAACGCAATTTGCGCGCCGCGCAGGAGAGGTATGAATGCCATTCAATCGATAGCGCATCGCCTCGGCTCGATCGCGCTTTCGCCAGTGCGTGCTGTGCCGCAGGCTCGACTTCAGAAGCGCCAGGTGGCTGAGGCGGAGCCGGCCGCTTATAGGATGTTTCTCGCGGACTATCCAGGATATGCCGGAACGCGCGTGCTGGACGCGTTGCGCGCGACGGACTACCAGCGTCTCGATCCCGGCGGGCATGTGTATTTGGATTACACCGGCGGCGGGCTGTATCCCGAATCGCTGTTGCGCGAGCACATGGCGCTGCTGTCCGACGGCGTGTATGGCAATCCGCACTCGAAGAATCCGACATCGCTGGCCATGACCAAGCTGGTCGAACGCGCGCGCGCCAAAGTGCTGAGCTATTTCAACGCCGACCCGACCGACTACACCGCCATTTTCACGCCCAACGCCACCGGCGCGCTGCGGCTGGTGGCCGAAGCGTATCCATTCTCTCAAAGCGGGCGCTATCTGCTCACGGCCGACAACCACAACTCGGTGAACGGCATTCGTGAGATGGCGCGCGCCAAGGGCGCCGCCGTGACCTATGTTGAAATCAGGCGCACCGATATGCGCATCGACAGCGCCGATGTGGCGCGCGAGTTGGAGAGGCCCGCACGCGCCGGCCACAATCTGTTCGCATTTCCGGCGCAGTCGAACTTCACCGGCGTGCAACATCCGCTCGAGTGGATCGCACACGCACAAGCGCGCGGCTGGGATGTGCTTCTGGATGCCGCGGCGTTTGCGCCGACCAATCGTCTGGATTTGAGCGCATGGCGCCCTGACTTTGTCGATCTGTCGTTTTACAAAATGTTTGGCTACCCAACCGGCGTGGGCTGCCTGTTGGCGCGCAAGTCGGCGCTGGCCAAGCTGGAGCGGCCGTGGTATGCAGGCGGCACCATCCTATTTTCATCGGTACTTGGCGATGGACACCATTTGATGCCGGGATTTGCCGCGTTCGAAGACGGCACGGTGAACTATCTCAGCCTGCCCGCGATTGAATCCGGCCTGCGGCTGATGGCATCGATCGGCATCGATGTCATTCACACGCGCATGATGAACCTGACCGGATGGCTGATCGACCAGCTCGTTGCGCTGCGCCATGCCAACGGCGCGCCAGTGATAAATCTCTATGGCCCGGCCGGCACGCATCTGCGCGGCGGCACAGTGCAGGTGAATTTCTTCGACCCGCGCGGCCGCATGTGGGACTGTCTGGAGATCGAGCGACTCGCCAACGCCGAGCGCATCTCACTGCGCGCGGGTTGCCACTGCAATCCGGGCGCCCGCGAGGCGGCGTTGGGACTCACGCGCGAGGATCTGGCGCCGTGTTTTGCGGGCAAAGATCGCATGTCGCCTGCCGAAGTGACGCGCGCGATCGCGGGCAAGACCGCCGGCGCGGTGCGCGCGTCGGTGGGCTTGGCCAGCAACTTCGCCGATGTGCAGGCCTATGCGCGTTTCGCTGAGGGCTTTGTCGATCGCGCTGTCCCAACCGCAGCGGGCACCTCAGTGCCATAGTCGCTACAATTGATCCGTGTAATTCATGGTGCTACACGGCAACGCAAAAATCCGAACGGTGTTCTTTGACTTGGGCGGGGTGTGCTTAAGCAACGGCTGGGACCATGAGCAGCGCCGCGCAATCGCCGATCGATTTCAATTCGATTACGACGCCTTTGATTTGCGTCATCGCCTGATTATCGACACGCTCGAGCGCGGCCAGTGCACTCTGGACGACTATTTGCAATGGACGCTGTTTTATCTGCCGCGCGCATTTTCAATCGGGGAAATCAAAGCGGCGATGTTTGCGTTATCCACGGAGTTTCGACAAACGCTGCAGCTGGTCGATGCATTGCGCCGCACGGGCGGCGTGTTGCTTGCAACGCTGAACAATGAATCGCGCGAACTCAATGAGGAACGCATCAACCGTTTCGGTTTGCGCGGGCGATTTAGCGCATTTTTCAGCTCCTGCTACCTGGGATTGCTCAAACCTCAGCCCGACATGTTTAGGCGGGCTCTGCAAATCACGCAGTGCGCGCCGGCGGAATGCATTTTCGTGGATGATCGCCCGATGAATGTTGAGGTCGCCGCCATCATTGGCATGCATGCGATTCAATTCACCGACGCGCCGGCACTGGCGCGTTCGCTACAAGACGCCGGCGTGCTGCTGCCTTGAACCCGTGCGGCTTATGCGCAACTTGACGGTTTCAGGGCAGTTGGTTTCACCCAGGCATTGACGCGAAAACGAGCAGGCAGCGGGAGTGTTTCAGTGCTGCGCAGGATCAAGCTGTTATTTTTCAGGCAATGTGCCGAAATGAAAGAGCTCGTCGGCCAATGGCTGGTTAAAGCGTATGGATTTCACCCTGCTTGTTTGCAGTACGGCGCCGCTCTGGACGTCGATTTGGCGGCCCGCATAGGACCTCAAGACGCCCTCGACGCTGCGATAATCCTCATGAACATTCTCGATCCACTTCGCCGTTTCCTCGACATCCGGGTGCAGGGCACGCACGTCACGCTGTCGCATAATCAGGAATGTGCTCGAATCCAGAAACAGGTAGGTGTCAAAACCATCCCCGTAGGTTAGTTTGAGCACGTCATATGTGGTGTGATTGATGGATTCGGTGCCCGCGTGTTCCAGATGATGTCCGAATGCGTCCATCTCATGCAGACTCAGCACCTTCCCGGGGAACTGGGTGCCATGCCAAAGCGCTGCTGAACCGGCGGCGGAGGCCAGAAATGCCGCGCCATCTTGAGGCATTTGCCAGCCAACGCTGCCGTCATGCGCTTCCGTGTACATGCGTTCACCGTGCGCATAGATGTCAATGCGCATGCGACCCCGGCGGTCTGCGACATACAAGCCCTCCACGCTGAATGAGGGTTCGGTAATTTGCACGTGATATTCAACACTCATCACCGACTCGCTGGCCCTTGGCCCTCCCATCGCATCGGTGTGAAGCGTAATCAACTCGCTAAGTGTATGCATAAGTTTCCCTCCACTTCCGCACGCCCGGGTCCCGCCACACAGAGTCCATCACGAGACATCACGCAACCCGTCACACGGATTGATTTGCCGCGCTGGAACGTTCGGCGCGCATATCAAGAATTCGGGCGCTGATGCGTCGAAAGAATAGCACGATATACACCACGTAGGATATTGCCCCAAAGAGCTGCGGAAACGCAAACAACAGGTGCCCAGGGCCGTCAACAAAATATGCAGGCTGCGCGCGCAGCGTCAGGGCGGCAGAAAAATAAAAAAGTATGGTGAGGGGCATGCTGAACCGCACATGAAATCGCTGTTCGCGCCACAACGTGAGCAGCAGCGATTGCGTGGCGGGGCCGTTGTCCTCGCCCATGCGATGTTTTATCAGGCGCAGGTCAGATGCAAACAGCAGCCACAAGAGCAGAGCGTATCCGGTGGCGATAGCAAACCAGTTGGCCGGGTTGCTGATTTGGGCAAACATGGTCGCCTCCACCAACGTGGAGGCGACATACAAAAAGTTATGGGAGAACTCGATCGGCCAGCGAATGACGGTGAGCGTGTGCAGGACTGCCCGCGACCACCACAACATGATGATAAACAGTCCCGAAATGACGTAGGGCGCATAGGCCAGCCGGGGTTCGCTGAGCGGTCCGCGCGCGCTGTCAGTGAGGAAATACAACGCGACACCTTGGATGATGCTGATTAACGTGAGTTCGAGGTTGATCACCATGCCGTCCAGCTCCAGACGGGCGGCATGACGGCGATTGGATATGCCTGAAGGATCAACGCCCCCTGCTGCATGACGATCGTTTGACATGCTCAGAAATTGTGACCTCGGCTGTGCTCATTTCACAGCCCGGAAACTGTTCAACATCGACGGGCGTGCCATTGGCCAGACCCAAAGTTGTCTGTTCCCGCGGGCACTTCCGGTTTGCGTCATTCCTCGAACAGGTGATCGCCGTGCGCCAACCGCAAGGCAATATTAAAGGTTTGACCTTGTGCGCGCATGGTTGGTGCGTGAGCGGCCAGATAGCGCGCCGCGGCGATGAGCACGTTGTTGCCCGCTTGCGCGTCTTGTGATTGCGTGACAAATTGCCGCGCCGCAGCCTCAAGCGCTTGGATTGCGTGAAAATTTCGGTCTTCGCGCAAAAGCAGCTTGCCTAGCGTGGCAATGACCGCGGGCGCATTCGATGCATGGTGCAGATGCGCAGCAACCACCTCCGCCGCAACCTGAACCTGCTGCTGTTTGTCGAATGTGGCCGCCAGCTGTTCCAGCGAGCCCATGGCAGTTGCGGGTGATGGAATGCGCGTCGCTGGAACATTCAAGAATCGATCCAGGTAGATGCTCATGGCAGCGTCAAACACGCCCCTGAGCAAATCTGTTCGGGCGGGGTGCGGCCCGTCTGCACCGGGCCCATGCAAACGACGCAAGCCCTGGTGCACCGCGTTGGCAAATGTAAACGTGTGCAATGCCGTGTCCCAGTCGCCAAATTCGTTGCTCGTATGAAAATGCGCGATGCGCAGTGCAGCTGCGTAGGCAACAATGTCGGCCAACGCAACTTCGTCAAGGCCCTGCCGCAGCGCATCCAGCATGGCCGCCAGGATGGCTTTTGGATCGTCGCCCAACAATGTATCCAGCAGCGCTTGCCGGGATCCTGCATCCAATTTCTTGGGGCTGCCCTCGACCGGCGCGCCGATTGATGCGAAGGCATCCTCAAGCAGCGTCACCAGATCGATCGGATTGCGCCACGCGTTGGATTCCTCCATCCGACTTGCGGCTGCATAGCCTGGGATCAAGCTGGTCAGAACCTGCGCGATCAAGGTTGGGTCCCAGTTCACCAGATCAAGCGCTTCAAGCGCCTTGTTGGTGAAATCCAACGGGTGTCCGAACTGGATGTATCGCCGGTCGGTCACAGCGGCGAACATCATGTCTGCCAGTTCGCGCTGCGTTGCGCCGGCCTCAATGGCAGAAACGAGGCAGCGTTCAGCACCTTCGCTGTCGCGAACTTCAACAAACTTGCGCAACCATCGTTTAAGGGTTTGAACGTCCGTAGTGTCGGCGGGCAGCGGCTGCACCATGAAGCGCGGCGCCATGCCGTCGACATCATTCGCAACGGCGCTGAGACCGTGATACAGAGCACGGGGTCGGTCCTCACCAGACAAGTGCGGCATCAAATTCATCATGCAAGTCAGGATGGTCAAGCCCTGTCCCCATCCGTTTTGCCGAAAGCGCGTTCCAAAGTCCAATCCGATGCGCAAGGGCAGGGTGTTGTCAGCGCCGGCAAGACCGATAACCGCTTTCGCAATGACGAGGGGAATATTGCGTTCAAGGCCGTCATGCAGGCGCTGTTCCTGGTGTGCGGCCTCGTCAATGTGCTGTGCGACATCCACCCAAATTTGACCGTCGCGCAGTTTGACTGGAAACTTCCGGACGTCGTCGGCCCATAAGTCAAATGTGCCTCCGCTGGCCAGATCGAATCTGGCATGGTGCCAGTGGCAAGTGAGAATGCCGTCTTTGACGCTTCCCTCTTTTAACGGGAAGCCCATGTGAGGGCAACGATTGTCCACCGCAACTATCTCGTCGCCATACGCGAATAACGCGAGCGTGTGTTTCTCAACCTGCGTCGTCAGGCATCCACTGTCGTGCAAATCCTTGATTGACGCAGTCAATCTCCATTGCGGAGCTGTCATGGTCCTATCCTCCTGCCACCCGTGGCTAGAAATACGCGACGCGCATTTCACACTGCAGAGATACTCCTGCTCAGTCCATTTGTCAATGATTGCACGTGCTTGTCATTCGTTGGACAAACACTCTAGCTCGCCAATTGGTTTTGTCGTGACGGGCACTGCCGGTCGCCGTATGAACAAAACACGCAGCAGTCTCCCTCCTTGGGCTTTAACACGGTATGGCAAGCCGGGCATTCATAAAAGTGAACGCAGGCGTCTGACGGCATGGCGGCCACTGATAAATGCTGGCAGATGGGACAAGCAATCGTTGCGTTCATGCAAGCACTATACGATTCTTTGTGTTCGAGCAGTTGACCTGAGCGAACACTTGTTCTACAATCAGTGTCAGGCTGGCAAACCTGCGGGCTGACACAACCGGCAAACGCAACACTGCGTGACTGCCAAGGAGACAACACATGGCTGGTGTGCGCGTATTGGTAGGCACAAAGAAGGGCGCGTTTATTCTGACCTCTGACGAGAAGCGCAAAAAGTGGGACGTTAGCGAGCCGCATTTTGCGGGCTGGGAGATTTATCACGTCAACGGTTCCTCTGTGAACCCCGATCGGCTATATGCGTCCCAATCGAGCGGATGGTTTGGCCAGGTCATGCAACGCTCGGACGATGGCGGCAAAACCTGGGCGCCGGTCGGCAACACGTTTGCCTATGAAGGCATTACGACCACGCACCAGTGGTATGACGGCACCCAGCATCCCTGGGAGTTCAAGCGCGTGTGGCTGCTGCAGCCCTCGCTGACCGAAGCCGATACCGTGTTCGCCGGCGTCGAAGACGCCGCGCTGTTTCGCTCCAGCGACGGCGGGGCGACGTGGCACGAGCTGCCCGGGCTGCGCGCGGCCAAGGGCCCGCTCTGGCAGCCGGGCGCCGGCGGCATGTGCCTGCACACGATTGTGCAGGATCCGACCAACGCCAAGCGCATGTTTGTGGCCATTTCGGCCGCGGGCGCCTTTCGCACCGACGACGCTGGCGTCACCTGGCGGCCGATCAACAAGGGCTTGATTTCGAACTTTGAATTGCCCGATCCGACCGCCGAAGTTGGGCACTGCGTGCACAGCATCGCGATGCATCGCTCGCGCCCGGATGTGCTTTTCATGCAAAAGCACTGGGATGTGATGCGCAGCGACAACGCCGGCGATTTGTGGCACGAAGTCAGCGGCAACTTGCCGAGCGACTTCGGCTTTCCCATTCGCGTCCACGCCCATGATCCCAACACGATCTACGTTGTGCCGATCAAGAGCGACTCTGAGCATTTCCCGCCGGACGGCAAGCTGCGCGTGTATCGCAGCCGCTCGGGCGGCAACGAATGGGAGGCGCTGACCAACGGCCTGCCGCAAAGCGATTGCTATGTCAACGTGCTGCGCAGCGCCATGGCGGTCGATTCGTGCGATTCGTGTGGCCTCTATGTGGGCACCACAGGCGGGCAGGTGTATGCCTCGGCCGATTCGGGTGACACCTGGGCGCCGATCGTGCGCGATCTACCGGCGGTGTTGTCGGTCGAGGTGCAAAACCTGCCGTGATCAGAGTACGGCTGCCCTTTCATTTGCGCACGCTCGCGCGCGTCGATGGCGAACTCCAGTTCGCCATTGACGCACCGGTGACGCAGCGCGCGATTCTGGACACGCTAGAAAAGACGTATCCGGTGTTGCGCGGCATGATCCGCGACCAGGCCACGTTGCAGCGCCGAGCGTTTGTCCGCTATTTCACCTGCGGACAGGATTGGTCGCACGAATCACCCGATGCGCCGCTGCCCGACGCGGTTGTTTCCGGCGAAGAACCGTTTATCGTCGTCGGTGCGATGGCGGGCGGTTAAGCGCATACCGTCGGCGTCGCCCATCAATTGGAATCGGCTCAGGTGTTATACGTGAACGAGTGCATCGCTCAGTCCTCATGCTGCGTCGATGAGGGTGACATTGGCTTGTGGCGGACCTCCCGAATCTGAAAACTCGGGCTGCCGCACGAAACCCTGAGGGTTGCTTTGGATTTTCAAAAGCCCATCTGGCCTTCGTGCCTCCTCTTTTAACAAAAAGCGCTTGGGCACACTTCGCGGCGCGAGCTTGATATGATCGGCCGTCGACGTGTGTTGCCGTCATCACTATGACAAGTCAAGCCCCCCACCAGTCGCTCAAGTGTCCATCCTGTGGCGCGCCGGTCGTCCCGAGCGGCGGCCGCCCGGTCGTACGTTGCCGGTATTGCCAGAGCACTGTGGCGGTGCCTGAGGCTTTTCGCAGAGTTGCGGATGTGGCGAACTGGACCACGGTGTTGCACGACACTTTCGCGACGAACGTCAATGATTGGCGTGTCGGTGTTGAAAGGGACGAGTTTTTCGATCCGCTGTCGCAGGCGTTTGTCGACGGCTGTTATCGATGGGATGCGCAACGGGGACCGCGGCTCAGCACGAACACGGCTTGGGCGCTAGGTTCACTGGTTGCGGACTTTCATTGCAGTGCCAGTTGTCGGCACACTGCCGGAAGCCGCACCGGCAGCAGCTGGGGCATTGCTTTTCAGGTTCAGGATTTGCTCAACTATTTCGTGTTTCGCATGGCCGACAGCCAATTCTTTGCGGTCGCGGCGGTGGAATCCGGGCGTTGGTGCACAGTTGCCGATTGGACGCGCGCGGCCTCGATCAAGCCAGGCGCAGTCAATCAACTGTCGGTGCTGGCGCTTGACTATCACTTTGAACTGTTGATCAATGGCCGGCGCGTGTACGAATTCGAGGATGAACGCGCCAAGAACAGCGGGCATGTTGGGTTGGCCATGGAAATGTACGGCGCTGGCGAGAAAACGACCTTCGATTTTGTGGAATTTGAATTGCGCACGCCGTGATGCGCGACCCGCTGCTGGCCTATTTGCGTCAGCAGGTCGCCAGGGACACCGCTTTGAGTGTCAGATTGAGTGAACGCCGGCGGCCAGCCGCAGCTCGCGGCCGGGCAGCGACAGCACCACCGGCACTGGCGAATCGATGCGAACACGCTCGCGTGTGATGTCGACGTGAATGAGCCCGTGCGGCGTCGGAACGCTGCCTTTGGCCCAGGCCAGTTCGCCCAGACGCGGCGCGATGCGCGCCAGTGTGAAGCCCGGCTCGGCCGGCGTCACGCCCAACGTGTAGAACATGAGGTCGCGCGTCGGTGTTGAGCTCCAGCCGTGCACGTGCGTGCCGGCGCCCCAGTTTTCGCCCAGCGTGTCATAGCCGTCCACCAAAAACTCGCGCCAGCGCGCGCACAGGCCGGGCAGCTTGTCCGCCGCGCCGGCCTGCGCCACCGCGTCGTGCACGACATAGCTCATAAACGGCTCGGCGCTGACGATTTGCGTGTCGACGTCCCAATCGGGCGTGTGCCCGCCAAACATCATCTGCGGGCCACGGCGCGCCATCTCTTCGGGCGGCACCGTGCCTTTGGGCGGCTGCACCCAGCTGCGCACCACAAGCTTGGCCGGATCGGTGATGGTGTCGACGATGCGCCGCCAGCGCGACTGTGGGGCAAGCCGCGAGACGATGGCCAGCGCGCCCGCCAGTTGGTTGATGGGTCGCTGTTGCACACCGTCTTTGATGTAGTCGACATAAGTGCCGCGCGCTTCGTCCCAGAACATCTCGAATGCGCCGCTGACCATGGCGTATAGCTCTTCGGCCCAAACGCGGCTGGCGCCTTCGCCCAGCCACGCGGCCATCTCGGCGAATTCGCGCAACCCGCGCGCCCACAACGCGTTGACGATTGCGCTGCGGTCGCTTGAAAACAAGCTGGACCAGTCGACCAGATTCCATTCCACCACATCCTGCAGCACGCCGTCCGATGTCAGATACGCCGCATACCAGCGCAGCACGCGCTCCATGTTTGGCATGAACTCTTTCACGCGCTCGCGATCGCCGGCATAGCGATACAGGTTGTCCACGGCGTGGATCCAATGCAGCGACCAATCCGGCAGGCTGATGCCGCCGTTGAATTCGACATCGCCGCCCACGCTCATCGGCAAAATGCCGTCGGAGCGCGGCGAGTTGCCAAGGCTCAGGAAGTGCCAGGCCAGGCGCCAATCGGTATTGGCGGCCAGATGCACCATCTGATGCACCACGGTGTCGCCCACCCACGAGCGTTGCTCACGCGTTGGGCAGTCGATAAACGAATCCCACGAGTTCAGGTTCACCGTGCGGATGCCGGCGGCGTGGATGCGGTTGAGATCGGGATCGCTGCATTCAAACGCCGCGCCGGGCGACCAGGGATACAAGTGCTCGCGCACCGCGAAGTCATCCAGCGTTACGGCGGCCGCCGGGCCATGCATGAGCACATACGCGTAGCGAAAGCCCTTGGGGTCGAACACCGCATGGCTGTCGTCGGCGCCACGCGAGATGTAGCGGCTGCCGCCATGCGCGCCAAAAAACGACGGCATGGCGATGGATTCCTCGACATAGCCCATGTCGAACACGGTGCCGGCCGGCGCGCGCAGGCTGAACTGCACAAAGCCGGCCACGATGCGGCCCATGTCGATCACGATGCGCGCATAGCCGTGCGCCGGAATGCCGGCGTTGACGGGCAGCGCTGCCGCCTGTGTGTTGCTGGCGCGGTGCGTGATGGCCGATCGCTCTGCCCGCCAGGCCGGCTCTCTGTTGGACGTGTCCAGTGGCTGGGCGATTGTTTCAACGCGGATGGCGGCCGGCCGCACGATGTCGCCGCTTAGCGCAGGCAATGGCGAAGGCAGCATTACCCCATACGGATCGGTGGGCGGTTGGGAGCGGCCGCGCCCGCCCAGATGCGCTGACACGATCACTTGTGGCGCGCCCCAGGCGCTGTCGTCGAAGCCGGCGGTTTGCCAGCCGGGCGTGTGTTTGCGCGCGTCGAAGCACTCGGTGGGCACGCCGCCGGTGATCGGGTTGCTTGCGTCGCCGTCATAGCCTTCGGCCGACCAGGCCTCGCTTTTGCGCGCGCGCCAGCTGCCATCGCTGACCAGCCAGCGCTCGCCGAGGTTGGCTTCAAACACCAGCACGCCAGTCTTGCCGAGCGTGGCATTGGCGACGGCGGGCATCCAGCCTGCAGTCGCTTTGCCGAAATATTTCACATAGACGGCCAGCGTATTGACGCCGGCGCGCAAAAAGGGCGCCAGGTCGAACAAGTCGTAGTGCAAGCGCCTCGGCTGGCTGCGAATCGGCCCGCGCCGAACTTCCTTCCCGTTTACAAACAGCGCATAGCGCGAATCGGCCGAGATGCGCGCAGGCGCGCGCGCGGGCACGTTTGTGATCTCGAAAGTCTTCCTAAACAAACCGTGCGATTCCGGGCGCGCCACAGCGTCGCCGCCGAATATATTGCCCATCGCAATTTTGTCTTCCGGCACCCAAATCCAGTGACCGTTCCAGCGGATCTCGGGGAAGTCTTTGCGGGTGACCAGACGACTTGTCGGGGCATGTGTGGACATAGTGCCGCAACTATATGCCTTGGCGAGCGGCCTTGAACCACGCATCCCGCCAGAAGCGGCAGCGTATCAACTTCGACCGCGTGCCGCGTGCGCGCGGCCCAAGTGGTGCATGGGGTGCACCACGAATTTCTGCAATGGGCGCAATCCAACCGGCGCTACGATGATTGGCTGTGGGGACTATTCCCGGTGGCGCCAACTCTGCGCCAAGCGTCGATGCAACATCCTGAGGCGCGTCCGTGCGTAGGTTGCGGCGCTGGCAGAGAAGTACACTGAAGGGCGAACGTTCGGCATGCAGGGCGGGCCGCAGGTCACTGTGTTGCGATTAAACCTGGCTCTCTGCGTGCTGCCTTGATTGCCGCGCGTTCGCACAACTTTAATGAAACCTGTTGGATACGAACGACCTGGCCCGGATGCGCTGCTGGACCCAGTCACTGCCGAGGCGGAAGATGCCAGCGCCGCTCCTCGCACACGCGGCCGGCTGAAAGTTTTTTTGGGCATGTGTGCCGGCGTGGGCAAGACCTATGCCATGCTTCAAGACGCCCACGCGCGCCGGCTTGAAGGCGTTGATGTGCTGATTGGCTACATCGAAACGCATGGCCGTCCGGATACCGAAGCATTGCTGGCCGATTTGCCGCAGCTGCCGCGCAAAAATGTGGCCGATCGAGGCGTTGCCCTGCAAGAGTTTGACCTCGAAGCGGCGCTGGCGCGCATGCCTGAGTTGATTGTCATTGACGAATCGCCGCACAGCAACGCGCCGGGATCGCGCCACCCCAAGCGCTATCAGGATGTGCTGGAACTGCTGGACGCAGGGGTCGACGTCTATATCGCAATCAACGTGCAGCATCTTGAAAGCCGCGCCGACGCCGCGGCGCAAATTACCGGCGTGATGGTGCGCGAGACTGTGCCAGACTCTTTGCTCGACCGCACCTACGAAATCGAGCTGATTGACCTGTCGCCCGACGAGCTGCTCAAGCGCCTGGCCGAGGGCAAAGTTTATCTTGGTGAAGGCCGTGCCCAAGCCGCTGCTCAGCAATTCTTTCGCAAGGGCAATCTCACCGCGCTGCGCGAGATGGCGCTGCGCATTACGGCCGAGCGCGTCGATCAGCAGATGCGCGACTATATGCGCGTCAAGCGAATCGCAGGGCCATGGAAATCAGCTGAGCGGCTGATGGTGGCGGTCAACGACAGCGCGCTGAGCGAGCGCCTGATCCGGCACACACGCCGGCTGGCCTACAACCTTGAGGCGCCCTGGCTGGCTGTGCACGTCGAGACGGCTGCATCGCGCAGCGATCGCGAGCGCGCCGGTATCGATCGGAATCTGGCTCTGGCACGTGAACTGGGCGCCGAACTGATCTCCACCACTGATCACGATATTGTGCATGGCCTGCTGCGGGTGGCGCAGCAGCACAATGTTTCGCAGATCGTGGTGGGCAAGCCGCGCGAATCATTGTTGCTGCGATTGCTGGGCGGCGGCACGCTGGTCGCCCGGCTGATCGATATTTCCGGCACGATCGATGTGCATGTGGTGGGCGGTGAAGACCTGGGCCATATGCCGACCACGCGCCCGCTGGTCGAGTTTGGGTCCAGGCCGCGCGCATACGCGCAGGCGCTGGGCATCATGCTGACCATTGTGGCCGTGTCCTATATGGTGTTCGATGTGCCGTTGATTGGCCATCAGGTGCTCGCACTGGTTTTTCTGTTTGTAATCTTGTTGTTGTCACTGCGCTTTGCGCGCGGGCCGGTGCTGGCTGCCACCACGCTTAGCGCGCTGGCGCTCAACTTCTTGTTCATCCGGCCATATTTCACGTTTACCATCGATCACATCGGCGACATTGTGCTGTTTGTGCTGTATTTTGCGATAGCGGCAGTGGTCGGCGTGCTGACCACGCGCATTCGCAACGCGGCGTTGTTGCTGCGGCAGCGCGAGGCGCAGGCGGTGG
>JANMNW010000560.1:0-1735 GCA_031368515.1 Chloroflexota bacterium | reverse complement strand
ACTATGCCGAACACCTGGATGCGTTGGCGCGCCGCTGGCACGCCGAGGGCGAGCTGGACTCGACATTTGACGACCTACCATTTCATCGGCGCGCCGCCGCAGTCGTCGCGCGCATCAACGACGTGCAAGCCGCGCATCTCGATATCTCGCTGCCCAAGATCGCCGAGTACACCGCGAACACGCCCATCCATACCAGCGCCGCGATCTTCAAGCTGCTCACGCATCCGCGCTTGCTGGATCTGGTTGAGCAGATTATCGGCCCGGAGATCTTATCGAATCCAATTCAGCACGCGCGCATCAAGCCGCCCGAAACGGCCGTGCCGCACGGCGCGCCCGGCAACGGTTACTTGCAGGCAACGCCCTGGCATCAGGACCAGGGCGTCATCACCGCCGACGCCGACGACACCGATGTGTTGAGCGTGTGGATTCCGATTACCGACGCCACAATCGAAAACGGCTGCCTGTGCATGATCCCGGGCAGCCACCGCGACGGGCTGGCGCCGCACTGCTTTGAGATTCCCTCCAAGTTTCGCGGCGCAGGTGTAACGCCGTTGCCCATGCGCGCCAGCAGCATCGTGATGTTTCACCGCTTGACCAAGCATTCGTCGCTGCCCAATCACAGCGAGGGTATCCGGTTTAGTTTCGACCTGCGCTATTCGCCGATCGGCAAGCCGACTGGACGCGACGAATTTCCCGGCTTTGTCGCGCGCAGCCGCAGCCACCCCGAAACGGTGTTAACCGATCACCGCCAGTGGACACAGCTGTGGCAAGACGCGCGGGCGCGCCTGATCGCCCGTGGCACGATCGATTTCCGCAGCCGCTGGAAAGGCGTACAGCAACCCGACTGCGCCTGAGTGCGCACCCATGTGAGAGTGACCCATGCAAAAATTCTGTCCTTTTAACCTGACTCGAGACGAAATGCTCGACTACACCCGCGAGTGGACGGGTGAACGCTTCGACGACGGCCGGCCCAAAATCTCCGATTCGATGATCCAACGCGCGCGCGCGGTCAGCATCACCGGCGCGTGGGGCGTGCTGCGCGGCGAAGGCTATCACCATCAGTATGAAGGCGGCTTTGTGTGCACCCACCCCGGAGAAGTGCTGGCCGGCCGCGCGCTTACTGCGATGTATATGCCGCGCCGGCCGAATATGCGCGCGGTGATGGAAGAACACGGCGCCAAAGCAGGTTGCATCGGCGATCAGATTTCGTGGCCAATCGACATGCTGGTGCCGGGCGATGTGTATGTGGCCGACGTCTACGGCAAGATCGATCAGGGCCCGATCATCGGCGACAACCTGGCCACATCGATCCTGGCCAAATCGGGCAACGGCGTGGTGCACGATGCCGCGGTGCGCGATCTGGATGGCATTAAAGAATTGCCAGGATTCGCCAGCTATGTGCGCGGCTGGCATCCCAGCTACGCTTCGCCCACGATCATGCTCATGGGCATCAACTGCCCGGTGCGCATCGGCGGCGTCACGGTCATGCCGGGCGACCTGGTGCTGGGCAAGGAAGATGGCGTGATTTTCGTCCCGGCGCACTTGGTCGAGAAGGTGGTAAAGACCGCCGAACTGGTGGCGCTGCGTGACAAGTTTGGCAAACAGCGCCTGGCCGAAGGCAAATACACCTCGGGCCAGATCGACACGCGCTGGGAGGATCACATTGAAGCCGATTTTTCACAGTGGCTCGAGGCGCACATTGACGAGCTGCCGGTGCCACATGAGGCCATTGTTG
>JANMNW010000541.1:0-16022 GCA_031368515.1 Chloroflexota bacterium | reverse complement strand
GTGGATCTGCGCACCGCGCTGATCCAGGATATTTCCCAACCGGTGCCCATGTCGCAGAGCGATCGCGCCGAGTTGTTGAAAACGCTGTTTGACGCCAGCGGATACAAATAGCGGCGCGAGGGCGGTCAAAAAAACGCCGGCTGCGCAGCATAAGAGCTTGCACAGCCGGCGTTTGTGGTTGCGGGCGGGAAAGTTAGGTGGCGTTATGACGCCTGAACCGCGGGTTTGCGCTTGCCGCGCTTGTTGCCCAGCAAGTCGCCGGTTTCCCATGCGACAACGAGCGGCACCGCGGTAAAGATCGAGGAGTATGTGCCGCTGAGCAGGCCGATGAGCAGCACAGCGACAAACTGCCGGATGCTGGCGCCGCCGAAGACCAGAATTGCGAACATCACCAGCATGTTGACCAGAGAAATGGTGAGCGACCGGTGCAGCGTCTCGACGATGCTGCGCGACACGATCGTTTCAAAATCCTGCCCGCGGTAGCGGCCAAGATTTTCGCGAATGCGGTCGTACACCACGATCGTGTCGGGCACCGAAAATCCGATGACGGTGAGGATGGCGGTGAGGAACAGCGCGTCGATTTCCCAGCCCAGCACCGCGCTCAAAATCGCCATCACGCCGGCGGCCACCAGCACATCGTGAATCATGGCGACAATGGCGGCCACGCTGTAGCGAAACGAGTGATTGGCCTTGCGGAAGGTGATCCAGATGAACAGCAAAATGAGGATTGATGAGGCGATGACTGCCACGATGGCGGTGGTCGTCACTTGATCGGCTACCGCTTTGCTCACCGATTGAACCGAAGTGGCGCCTTCATCCAGCGGCACAACTTTGGAGAGCGCTTCGCGGATGTCCTGTGCTTTGTCGCCTTCGACATATTCGGTGCGCACCTGCCAGGTGTGGTCGTTCGGTCCGCCGACCTGGGTGATCTGCGGGCTGCTGATGCCGTTGGCGACAAACGTTTGGCGCAGTTGATCCTCGGTGACGGGCTGCTGAAATTTCAGCTCAAAGCGGTTGCCTTCGCGGAAGTCCACGCTCAGCCGCCAGGGGGAGCGTGTGGGCAACGTGGCGACGTTGTAAATCATCGCGAGAATGCCTGGCACGATGATGAGCAACGAGAACAAAAAGTACCACTTGCGATTTTGGACGATTGTAAACATAGAGTAGTGCTGAGTGCCGAGTGTTGAATGCCGCGCCTCGCGCAGCACTCAACACTCGGCGCTTAAGTCAAAGTCCCAAACTTGCCTTGTTGGTTTCTGCGTAATCCGATGGCTTGTCCGAAAAGACCAGGCGCATCAGCGTGCGCGTGACGAAGGTGGCGCTGAACAAGCTCATCAGGATGCCAAGACCCAGGGTGATCGCGAAGCCGCGCACCGCGCTGGCGCCAAACGCGCCGCCGAAGAAGAGCAGAATCACGCAAGTGATCAGCGCGGCCATGTTGCTGTCGCGGATCGACGGCCAGGCGCGCGCGAAGGCCGATTCCACCGACGCGCGCAGCGTGCGCCCGCTGCGCAACTCTTCTTTGAAGCGCTCGAACGTCAGAACGTTGGCGTCGACGGCCGTCGCTACCGAGAGCACGAACCCGGCGATGCCGGGCAGCGTGAGCACAACCGGCATGACGACAAAAACCGCCAGCGAGGTGGCTGTAAAGAAAGTCAGCGCTGCAACGGACAGCACGCCGGGCAGCCTGTAGTAGAGGATCATGAAGATGGCCAGCGCCGCCAGCGCGATGGCGAAGGCAATGATGCTGCGGCGAACAGAATCGGCGCCGAGCGTGGCGCCGACATCGCGCGTGGTCTCAAGCTTGAGCGGCACCGGCAGCGAACCGTAGCTCAGCGTGAGCGCCAGGTCGCGCGCGCCTTCGGGTGTGAAGTTGCCGCTGATCTGCCCGTCGCTGCTGAGCACCTGCTGAATGACGGGGCACGAGAGCACTCGCTTGTCCAGCACAATGCACAGCGCCTGGTTGACGCGGGCGGTGGTGAAGGTGCGAAAGTCATTGACAAACGCCGGCCGGATCACAAAGCTCACAATGTTGCGGCCAAACTGGTCGCGCGCCGGCGTGGCACTTTGGATGATCTCGCCGGTGAACGCGCTTTGCAACAAGCCGGCCGATGTGGCGGGATCGATGGGCGCTGAGCCCGGGCTCGTCGCAGGGTATTGCAGCTGGCGATTGAGCGAAAAGGTGCTGCTGATGGTTGAGCCATCGGGCGGCGGATTGGCGCCGCCGTCGACAAATTCGAGCTGACCGGTTTGCTTGATCAGATCGATGGCCTGGCCGCGGTCGGTAACGCCAGGCAGTTCGACCAGAATCTTGTCCGGGACGACGCCCGTGCCCTGCAGCTGCACGAGCGGTTCAGCGACGCCGAGGCCATTGACGCGTTGCTCGATAATGCGGCGCACGGTTTCCATCTGTTCGGCGGTGGGCTGCACGCCGGGAGGCAGATCGGTTCCGAGAAAGATCTGCAGGCCGCCCTTCAAGTCGAGGCCTTGCTTGATCTGAAGATCGCGGCCGCGTTCATCCTGCCAGAAAGCGATGTTGCGAATGACTTCAGGTTTGCTGATGGGCGCGACGATATAGGCTGACAACAGAGCAAGGACAATGATGATGGCCAGCCTGACCAGATTTCCTTGGCGCATAAATTGGGGACGATTCCTTTACGGGTTAGGTGAGATGTAGGGGTGCGTGATTACGCACAAAAACGTTCGAAGCCGGAAGATTATAGCCGGGTTAATCCGCGACCTGAATGGTCAAGACCTTTCAGGTCATGACCTTTCCCGGCGCGTTTTGGAGAAAACATGGACCAACAAACACGCGTGCGCTGGGCGGAGCTGCGGCCGGATGAATTTTTGGGACGGTTGAACGCCTGTCCGCTGGTCTTTCTGCCAGTCGGGCTGTGCGAACCGCACGGCCACGTCGCCGCTTTTGGACTGGACACCATCATCGCCGATCATTTTTGCGACGAAGGCGCGCGCCGCTACGGCGGCATCGTTGCGCCAACCCAGGGCTATCACGTGCAAGAGACAGGCTATCACGCCGCCTGGCTGGAAGACATGGTCGGCGAGAACAACGGGCGCATGGCCGCAGTGCCGCCGCATGTGCTATGCCAGCAATATCTGTATCAGCTGCGCACTTTTGCCAACGCCGGGTTCAGATCCGCGCTGGTGATGACCGGCCATGGCGGCGGCAACGAGCTGGATTTGCAGGCCTGGGGCGACGCGTTTGCCGCGCGTTTTGGCTTGCCTGTGAAGGTGATCATGGAAGCGGCCCTCGCGCCAGACTTCCCGAGCGACCATGCCGGCAAATACGAAATTTCAGCGCTGTGGCACATCCGCCCGGATCTGATCGATATGACCCTGCTCAACCGTCAGCACGAGCCAGGCAGCGGCGGGCGGCTGGCGCTTGGCGATTCTGCCGCGGAGGCGTCGCCTGAGCATGGCGCGGCCATCGTCGCGCAGGCGCTGGCGAATCTGGGGCCGGAGGTGCAGGCCTTGCGCGCGCCCGGCGAGAGCGCGGCCATTGCGCCGCGTATTTCATACTCACACGTGGAAGCGCTATACAGCGAACTGCGCCTGCAGGCGCGCGCGTGGGTGACTGCCTCGCCGCGACCGGGTCAGCGCGCGGTGTCAGCGGGCTCGCAATGGCAGGCCGAAGAGTGGTGGTCGCTGCCGTGACAGCCAGAGTTTTGCGCTGCGCTCAAAGTGACAAGCCATCGCTATGCGCCGATTTCCCGCAGCGCCAGATCGAACGCCTCGATCAGACAGTCGGCGTCGCTGGTGTTGAACGGCATCGGGCCGCGGATTTTCACCACGTTGTGATATGGCCCGTCTGTGCCGAGCAGCACGCCGAGCTCGCGCATGCGCGTGGCTACAGCCGACGCTTCGTCAGCCGCCGGCTCAAGCGTTTCGCGGTTGCGCACCAGTTCCACGCCAAGAAAGAGCCCGGAGCCGCGCACATCGCCGACCAGTTCGTGCCGGTCGACAAACGGCCGCAGCCCGTTCAACAGATACTCGCCCACAAGCAGCGCATGCGCCTGCAATCGCTCATCCTGCGTGACGCGCAGCGTGGCCAGGCCGGCCACACAAGCCGCGGTGCTGCCGCCGAAGGTGCTGAAAAACTCCATTCCGTTGTCGAAGCTGGCGGCGATCTCCGGCGTGGTGATCACCGCACCCATCGGGTAGCCGTTGGCGATGGGCTTGCCCAGCACCACGATGTCCGGCGTCACGCCGTGCTGCTCGAAGGCCCAAAAGTGCGTGCCGATGCGGCCGAAGCCAGTCTGCACCTCGTCGGCAATGCACACGCCGCCGACCGCGCGCACGCGGCGATACACCTCGCTTAAAAAACCGTCGGGCAGGATGATTTGCCCACCCACGCTCGGGCAGGTCTCGGCGATGTAGCCGCACAGGCCTTGGCCGCTGGCGAGCACGCGATCGATCACCGCGCCCACATCCTGAGCGTATTTCAAGCCGGCCTGCTGGTCGCCGGCTTTGTGCGCGCCGCGATACACGTCCGGAATGGGCGAGGTGTGCACCCAATCGGGCGCGCCAAGGCCGCCCGGGCCATCGTGCTTGTACGGGCTGATGTCGATGAGCGTGTTGGTGTGGCCGTGATAAGCCGCGTCCATTACGATCAGATCGCGCTGGCGCGTATGCGCGCGAGCCAGACGGAGGGCCAGCTCGTTGGCTTCGCTGCCCGACGCGGTGAAGAAGCACACGCTGAGCGGCTGCGGCAGCAGCGCGGTGAGCGCGTCGGCGTACTCGACGAGCTGGTCCTGCAGATAGCGCGTGTTGGTGTTGAGCGTGGCCAGTTGTTCGGCGACCGCGCGCACCACGCGCGGGTGCGAATGACCGACGTGCGGCACGTTGTTGTAGGCGTCGATGAACGCGCGGCCGTTCTCGTCGTACAAGTACTGCTTCCATCCGCGAACGATGTTGAGCGGATTCCGGCTGTACGAGATGCTGAGGTTGTGGCCGATCATCGCGCGGCGTTTGGCCGCGATCTCGGCTTTGGGCCGTTGCATCGCAAAGCGCTCGGGTGAGATGCCCAGGATCAGATTTGGGTCGGGCGAGATGCTTCGCCAGGTGTTGCGCTGGCTGTCGAGCGCCACGCCGTTGAAGTTGCATGAGATATCGAGCATGTCCGTGATGACCTGAAAGTGCACATGCGGCCACCAGTCGCCGTTGACCGGCGGCGCGCCGATCGACGCAAACTTCTCGCCCTTCGCGATCTTCTTGCCGACATACAGCCCCTCAAGCGAGTCGCGCCCGAGGTGGCCGTAGAGGGTGTAGAAGGCGAGGGCGTGCGAAGTCCCGAGTCCCGAGTCCCAAGCCTTGCGTGTTGTCTGGGGCTCATCCTGCTGGCCCGACGTAACCTGCTCGGGACTCGGGACTCGGGACTCCGTAATTGGGACTTCATGCTTCAGCACAATCACCGGCCCGTAGTCCAGCCGGGCGGTGGCGTCTTCGAAGCCGTAGACCTCGCCGTCGAGCGGGGCGTAGAGCGGCGCGCCGGCGGGCAGCGTGAGGTCGATGGCCATGTGCACGGTGCGGCGCTCATCGGTGACTTTGCCGGTGGCGTAGTTGTCCGTGGCGTAGATCAGGCGCGCCTCGTCGTAGCCGCCCGCGCCGGTTTCGGCGCCAGCCTCGCGCATGCGCGCAAACACGCGCTGGGTGAAGGGTTCGGCGGCGTTGTCGGCCGGATTGCTGCCGACCAGCGTGCTGCCTGCGCTCAGGTCGAGCCCGAGCACTGGCGTGCGGCCCAGGTCATGGCCGGTGAGCGGGGCGTATTGGCCGCGCTGCGAGCGCAGCCACGCCACCACGGCCGGCGCATGCGGCACTGGCGGCAGGCCGCACGCGTCGCGCAGGACATAGTGCGCCAGGCGCGGATGGATCGCGGCGAGTTTGGGCAGCGTGGCGCGGATCGGGCCCTGGCTAATGCCGAGATAGTCGTCGTCCGGCCGCTCGGATTGTTGTTTGGCGGCCAGGCACACGCTCACGCACAGCCGCATGCACATCAGCGTATACAGCGCGGCGATCTCGTTTTCGGCCAACGCAAATGTGGCGTGATAGCCGCGCACGACCGACGTTACAGCAGCCAGCGGATCGTGCTTGCCCAGCACGACATAGGCCATGGCGATGGCCAGATCGTTGACAGTGTGGCTGACGACCATGTCGCCGAAGTCGACGATGCCGGCGATGCGTTGCGCGCGCCGGTCGATCAGCACGTTGTAGTCGTTGGCGTCACCGTGGATGGCGCTGCGCCGCAACACAGGCAGCAAGGGCGCGGCATGGGCTTCGTAGTTGGCGATCAGCATCTGCAGTCGGCCGCGCAGTTGCGCCTCCCGCACAAGCGGCAGATATTGCGTGGTTACGCGGCTGGCGTTTGCCAGATCACAATGAAAATCACGATGCAGCGCAGGATGGTCGAAATCGGCCAGGGCGAGATCGACCGTGGCCAGTGCGCGTCCGAAATCTTGCAGCAGGGCATCGCTATGCGACGGCGCATTGCCGAGCGGCGCGCCGTTGAGAAAAGTGATCAGTCGCACAAAATGGCCGCCGCTCTGGCCGATCTCGTCGCCTGTGCGAGTGGCAATCAGCTGCGGACACAGCCCGGTGCCGCGCAGTTGGCGCATGACCGCGTTTTCGGCGTCAAGCACAGCGCGGTTTTCGGCGGCATTGGCGATTTTCAAGACATATTGCGCGCCATTGGCCGCGCGCAGACGGATGTTTTGGTCGCGTTCGCTTGGCAACGGCGTGGCGGTGGCGGCGATGCCGAAGAGATCGAGGGCGATGGCGGCGGCGGCGTCTGGCGAGAAGCGTGGCGGGCTGGCTAGGGAGGTCATCGGGAGCGAATTATCGCGGGGTTGCGGCTGACACTTCCTCTCAATTTCCGAAAAGTACCCACGTTGAGGTGGACTACACCTTAAGATGGGCCCCACCTCAAGGTGGAGCCCATCTGTTTTGCGTATAATCAACGACGTGTTGAGCGAACTTCGTCTGCGTCGTCCGGGCCGCTTCGACAAGCTGTCGAGGTGACAGGCCGCGCGTGGTGAAGACCTCGTTCACGTGATGGTATCTGTCCCCGGCATGCTTCGGTATGCCGGGTTTTTTGTTGCCCGCACATGATCAATATTGGGATTTTCGGCGCCACGGGTTACACCGGCGTTGAGCTGATGAAATTTTTTCATCGCCATGCCAAAGCGCGGGTGGTCTTCGCCCATTCAGACAGCAGCGCCGGGTTGCTTTTGTCGGACGTGCTGCCATGCCCGTATGATGTGCCGCTGATCAAGGCCGACGACGCGCCACTGGCCGATGTGGATGTCGTGTTTTCATGCCTTCCGCATGCCGCCAGCGCAGAGCTGTGCAAGCGTGCGCTGGATGCGGGCAAGCGCGTGGTCGATCTCTCAGCCGACTTTCGGCTGCGCGACGCCGCGCTCTACGAGAAGACCTACAAGCATCACCATCCCTACCCTGAGTTGCTCGCCACCGCCGTGTATGGCCTGCCTGAGTTGTATCGCCCGGACATTGCCGACGCGCAATTGATCGCCAACCCAGGCTGCTATCCCACAACCGTGGCGCTGGGCGCGCTGCCGTTTATCGAGCTGGATGCGCTTGCCGACCCGATCATCATCGCCGACAGCAAGAGCGGCGTGAGTGGCGCGGGCCGCAAACCCGCGCAGTCGTCGCACTTTGTCGAGGTCAATGAAAGCCTGAACCCCTACGGCATCGGCAACGTTCACCGGCATGTTCCGGAGATGAATCAAACCCTGAGCGGCATTGTCAGCCGCGGCGGACCATCCGCCGCGATGCCTTCGCCGCGCGTGATTTTCACGCCTCAGCTGCTGCCCATCTCGCGCGGCATGCTGACCACGTTGTATGTCACGCTGACAGATGCGGCGGCACGCGAAGACTGGCAGGCGATCTTCGCCCAGCGCTATGAAGGCGAGCCCTTCGTGCGCGTGCGGCCGAAGGGCCAGATCGCCACCATCGCGCACACCACAAACACCAACTATGCCGTGCTCTCGATTCACACCATCGCCGACGCGCCCAACCGCTTGCTGATCGTGTCGTGCCTCGATAACCTGATCAAAGGCGCATCGGGCCAGGCGGTGCAAAACATGAACCTGATGTTTGGGGTGGATGAAAGAGAAGGTCTGAATTGAGTCCCGAGTCCCGAGTCCGGAGTTCCGAGCATATGCCAGTGGGCGCAGCTCGCACTCGCGACTCGGGACTCGGGATTCGGGACTTGTGTGTGACTACAGTTCGCGAGCTCTCCACCCCCTCGGATATCGAAACCTTTCGCGCATTGTTGCGGCAATACGCCGCCGAATATCCTGGGCGTTTTTCGGAGCGCATGACGCAGGACCTGTCCGAATTGCCCGGGCGTTATGCGGCGCCGACGGGCGGGTTGTATTTGGCCTATGTCGACGATGACGCAGTGGCCACCGCTGCATGGACGCGCGTCAACGACGAGCAAGCCGAGATCAAGCGCGTCTATGTGCAGCCGCAGGCGCGCGGATGCGGCATCGGCAAGGCGCTATCCAAGCATGTGGCGGATGTTCTGCGCGAGCGTGGCTTTGGCCAGATGGTGTTGAGCACCTGGGGCGACAATGGTGGCGCCATCGTGCTGTATCGCAAGCTGGGATTCTTGGACATTGCGCCGTTCAAAGCGATCACCTTTCCAGGAATGGCGTTTATGGGTTTGAGCCTGAAGAAAACATGACCATCGTCATCAAAGTCTCCGGCAGCGATCTGGACGACGTTGCCTTTAGCCGGCGACTGGCCGAAGCCCTGGCGGCCGAAGCCAATTCCGGCAGCCGCCCGCTGTTGGTGCACGGCGGCGGCAAGGAAATTACCGAGCTGCTGCGCGCGCTCAACATCGAAAGCCGCTTTTCCGAAGGGTTGCGCGTGACCGATGCACCGACGCGCGATGTGGCCTTAATGGTGCTGGCCGGCCTGGCAAACAAGCGCATGGTGGCGCACGTGCTTGGCGCGGGCGCTCAGGCGCTTGGGTTGAGCGGCGTTGACGGCCGCTTGCTGCAAGTGCGGCGGTTGAGCGATGAACTCGGTTTTGTCGGCAAGCCGGTGGCGGTGAATGCGCCATTGCTTGAAACTCTTCTGGCGCAAAACATCGTCCCAGTGATCAATCCGATGTCGATCGGCGCGGCCGGCGACGGTGAGATCTATAACGTCAATGCCGATCACGCCGCCGGCGCCATCGCTGCCGCGCTCGACGCGCGCATGCTGACCTTCGTCACCAATGTGCCCGGCGTGCTGGATGGCGGCAAGGCGCTGATCCCAAATCTAAGCGCATCCGAAACTGAGGCGCTGATCGCGTCCGGCGTCGTCTCCGGCGGCATGATTCCCAAGGTGCGCACCTGTCTCGAAGCATTGTCAGCTGGCGTGAAGCAAGTTCGAATCACCAACCTTGACGGCCTGACGACAGACGGCGGAACAGTCTTTCATTGATCGTCTCAAAACATGTCACGAATTCTTCAATCCCTTCCCATCGGCGAAAAGGTCGGCATCGCATTTAGCGGCGGCCTGGATACCAGTTGCGCGGTCGCGTGGATGCGCGAGAAAGGCGCCGCGCCCTATGCCTACACGGCCAACCTGGGGCAGTATGACGAGGACAACTATGACGATATTCCGCGGCGCGCGCTGGAATACAAGGCGGAAAAGGCGCGCTTGATCGACTGCCGCGAGCAGCTGGTCAACGAAGGCCTGATCGCGCTGCAGTGCGGCGCGTTTCATATCGGCACTGCCGGGCGCACCTACTTCAACACTACGCCGCTGGGCCGGGCGGTGACCGGCACCATGCTGGTGACCGCCATGAAGGAAGATGGCGTCAACATCTGGGGCGATGGCAGCACCCACAAAGGCAATGACATCGAACGCTTTTATCGGTATGGCCTGCTGGTCAATCCCGATTTGCGCATTTACAAGCCGTGGCTGGACATGCAATTCGTCAACGAGCTGGGCGGCCGCAAAGAGATGAGCGAATGGCTGACCGCGCGCGGCTATGCCTATCGCACCAGCGTTGAGAAAGCGTACTCAACCGACGCCAATATCTGGGGCGCCACGCACGAGGCCAAGGATCTGGAGTTTCTGGACAAGGGCATGCACATCGTCAAGCCAATCATGGGCGTGGCGCACTGGGACCCGGCTGTAAAGATTGAACCGGAAACGGTGACGATCGCTTTTGAGAAGGGTTGGCCGGTGGCGATCAACGGCAAACGCTATGCCGATCGCGTCGCGCTGGTGCTGGAGGCCAATGCCATAGGCGGCCGGCATGGCCTGGGCATGAGCGATCAGATCGAGAACCGCATCATCGAAGCCAAGAGCCGCGGTATCTATGAGGCGCCGGCCATGGCGCTGCTGTTTATCGCATATGAGCGCATGGTCAGCGCCATTCACAACGAAGGCACAGTCGACAACTACCGCGTGTTCGGCCGCAAGCTTGGCCGGCAGCTGTATGAAGGCCGCTGGTTTGACCCGCAATCGTTGATGCTGCGCGAAAGCCTGCAACGCTGGGTGGGCAGCGCGGTCACCGGCGAAGTCACGCTGCAGCTGCGGCGCGGCGACGATTACTCCATTCTCAACACGGTCGGTCCGCATCTCACGTATCACCCGGAGCGGCTCAGCATGGAAAGCGGCCAGGCCGAATTCGCTCCGACCGATCGCATCGGCCAGCTGACCATGCGCAATCTGGATATATCAGACAGCCGCGAAAAGCTGCAGGTCTATCGCGAGGCTGGCACGCTGCAGCTCGGATCCGCAGGCGAGCTCGGTTTGTTGGGCGACGGGCAGTGAACCTCACCCTGATCGCTTTTGGCACGCGCGGCGATGTCCAGCCGTGCATCGCCCTGGCGCGCGGCTTGCGCGCGGCAGGGCACTCGGCGCGCATTGCCGCCCCGAAAAACTTTCGCGGCTGGGTCGAAAGCCATGGGGTGACGTTTGCGCCAATTGGGGTCGATGTCGAGGCGATGATGCGCAGCCCGGAAGGCGTGCGCTGGGTCGAGGGCGGGCGCATGCGCGAAGTTCAGAATATGCGCGCGCTGTTTCACCAAGTGGCGCAAACGGCCGCCCAGGACATGCTGTCTGCCTGCGAAGGTGCCGAAGTGATTGTGGGCGGGCTGACGGCGGACTGGGCCGGAATCGCCATTGCCGAAAAACTTGGCGTGTGCTATGTCAGCGCGCTGCTGCAACCAGCGCGCCAAACGCGCTCGGGCCCAGCCTCGATGATGGCCTTGTTTCCTCGGCGCGACAGCATCGTCAACTGGATTACAAATGCCGTTTCCGGCCGCGCGCTGTTCAGCGTGTTTGGCGAAGACCTGCGGGAATTTCGGGCGCGCATTGGGCTGCCGGCTCTGACGACGGCGGAATATCAGCAGCGTCTCAACGCGGCGGCCACCTTGCACGCGTTCTCTCAACATGTTGTGCCCCGGCCGGCCGATTACCCGCCGCACTGGCACATCACCGGCTTTTGGTTTCTCGACGAGCCCGACTGGCAGCCTCCGGCCGACCTGGCGCACTTTCTGGCCCGCGGCGAAGCGCCGGTGTATATCGGCTTTGGCAGCGCCACCGACGGCGCGGCGCGGCGCACCACCGAATTGATCCTGCAGGCGCAACGCGCCACCGGTCAGCGACTGGTGCTGTATGGCGGGTGGGCCGGGTTGAACGCGGTGTCGCCCAGCACCGATGTGCATCTGCTGCGCGGGGCGCCGCACAGCTGGCTTTTCCCGCGCATGCGCGCGATCGTCCATCACGGCGGGGCCGGCACCACCGCCGCCGCCGTGCGCGCGGGCGCGCCACAAATCGTGGTGCCGCATTCGGCCGATCAGCCGTACTGGGCGCGGCGCATACATGCGCTGGGCGTGGCCGCGCCGCCGCTGCCCAAGCAACGCTTGACAGCGCCGGCGTTGACGGCTGCACTCTCTGCGCTGGTGGAAGACCGCGCCACACAGTCGCGGGCAGCGGCGCTGGGCGAACGGGTGCGCGTCGAAAACGGCGTCGCCACGGCCGCGGCGTTGCTCGCGCAAATTGCCGCGCAACGGGCCTAGACTCATCCTAATCACTCAACGGATACACTAAACCCACATGTCATTCGCCATCCGGTCCGCGACGCTCGATGATGTTCCCGCCATTGTTGTATTGATTGCGCAAAACGCCCGCCGCGGCGGATTGCTGCCGCGCGGGGAAAGCAGCATCCGGACGCACATCGACAATTTTCTGGTGGCTGAAGCCGACGACGATGTCATTGCCGGCTGCGGCTCGCTGCTGCCCATGAACACCACGCTGGTGGAGTTGCGATCCCTTGCCGTCGACGAGAGCGCGCGCGGAGGCGGTGTGGGCAAGCAGATCGTGGCGGCCTTGATCGATGAAGCCCGCAAACGCAAGTTCGGCACCATTTTTGCGCTCACGCGCGCGGTGGCGTTCTTTGAAAAGTGCGGCTTTCAAGTGGCCCCCAAAGAGTTTTTTCCGGAAAAGGTGTGGAACGATTGCGTGGCCTGCCCGCTGCTTGAAAACTGCGACGAAGTGGCGGTGATGAAGCCGTTGCAGCCGGACGCGGCGGATGGCGCGCAACTGGCGCAAGTCGATCGCGAGCGGGTGCTGCAGGCGGTGCAGGCCGGGCGCGCGGCGCGGCGCGCGGTCAGCACGGAAAATCTGATTCCGCTTGAAACGGTGATGCGGCTGGCGGCCGAAGCCAAGAAGAGCAAGCGCCCGGAGCGGCCCAAAGCGCGCAAAACCAAGTCAAGCCTGAAGAAAGTGCTGCTGGCCTATAACGGCGGCCTCGATTCTTCGGCCAGCATTCCGTGGTTTCGCGAGACCTATGGCTGTGAGGTGGTGTGTTTTGTGGCCAACGTCGGCCAGCACGATGATTTTGAAGAGCTGCAGCGCAATGCGCTGGCCAGCGGCGCCAGTAAGTGCATTGTGCTGGATTTGCGCGACGAGTTCGCCAACGAGTATCTGTATCCTCTGATTCAAAGCGGCGCGATCTACGAGAACAAGTATCTGCTCGGCTCGGCCATCTCGCGGCCGCTGATTGCCAAGCACCAGGTTGACCTGGCTGCGCAGGAAGGCGCCGACGCCGTGGCGCATGGCGCGACCGGCAAAGGCAACGACATGGTGCGCTTCGAGCTGACCTATATGGCCTTGAACCCCAGTTTGCGCGTGGTGGCACCCTGGCGCGAGTGGCATTTTGACGGCCGCGAAGACCTGTTCGACTATGCGCGCGCGCGCGGGGTGGCCGTCGATGACAGCGCGCGCGGCTTGTACACGCAAGACGAGAATCTGTGGCACTCGAATTACGAAGGCGGGCAGCTTGAGGATCTGGCCTGGGAGCCCAACGAAGCGCTGTATGAGTGGACCGAAGCGCTGCAAGACACGCCCGACGCGCCCGAGTATCTGGAGATCGAATTTGTCAGCGGCATGCCGCGCAAGCTGAACGGCAATTTGATCGGCAATGCGGCGTTGATCGAAGCGCTGAACGCAATCGGCAGCGCGCATGGCATCGGGCGTGTGGACATCGTCGACAACCGCTTGATCGGCATGAAATCGCGCTCCATTGACGAGACGCCCGGCGGCGTCATCCTGCGCGCGGCACATCAGGCGCTGGAGGAGATCACGCTCGACCGCGACACCTTGCATTTCAAGCAGCATGTGGCGCTGCGCTATGCCGAGCTGATCTACAACGGGCAGTGGTTTACGCCATTGCGCGATGCGCTGCAGGCGTTTGTCACGGTGACGCAGCGCGATGTCACCGGCACCGCGCGCGTGCGCCTGCACAAAGGACATGCGGTGGTCGTCGGGCGCAAGGCGGCCTATTCGCTGTACCGGGCCGACTTGGCCACGTTTAACAACGACGAAGATTACAACCACAAAGACGCCGAAGGCTTTATCAAGCTTTTCGGCCTGGCCACGCGCATCAAGGCTCAGCTGGATCAACAGCGCGCCCAGCGCCAGCGCAACACCTGATCGGGCGCCGCCCGCTTGCCAAGCTTCTGCGCAGTTTCACTGGCCGACCGGTTTAGGCGACGACCCCGCAGATACGCATCTGGAGGCAAAGCATTGCGCAATTCTAGCGATCATGACGCGCCATTCGCACGAGTGCGACGTCATTCTTCGGTATTGTGCTGCGTTTCACAAGCTGAACCCCATTGTGTGCAATTAAAAAGCGGACTTGCTTCTCGTGACGCGCGCAGAAAACCGTTTCATAGTCGAAAGCGTGCGCTTCATCAATGCCCTGACTGGCCTGGCTGTGGCTGTGTTGTTGATCCTAAAGTCCGCGTCGATTCTGACGGCGGATTTGCCAGGATCGGACAAGCTGTCCAAGCCAGCATGGCTGGGCGGCACCTGGCGGGTGACAAACGCGCTGGAACTGCAGCTGGCTTTGCTGACGGCGCGACCCGGCCAGACGATCGAGCTAAGCGACGGCGTGTTTCGCGGCGGATTTACGGTGCCGGTATCCGGCACGGCCGACAAACCCATAACGCTGCGCGGCAGCAAGAACACAGTGCTTGATGGCGGCTCGATCCTGTCAGGCTACGGCCTGCTGGTGCGCGCCGACTACTGGCGCATCGAAAGTCTGACAGTGCGCAATGCCAAGAAAGGCATTGTGCTTGACCAGGCCAGCCACAACATCCTTAGCCGGCTGCGCGTGTATGACATCGGCGAAGAGGCTGTGCGCATGCGCGCATTCAGCTCGGACAATATCCTGCGCGACAGCCTGATCACCCGCACCGGGCGCCTGCGCCCGGGTTTTGGCGAAGGCGTGTATATCGGCACCTCGCATGACAAATGGGAGGGCGCGTCCGGTCTTGAGCCCGATCGCAGCGATCGAAATCAGGTGATCGACTGTGTGATCGGCCCGGATGTGACTGCCGAGCACATCGACATCAAAGAAGGCACGAGCGGCGGCGCCGTGGTTGGCAACATGATGGATGCCACCGGCATTAGCGGGCAAAACTTTGCCGACAGTTGGATGGACATCAAGGGCAACGATTATGTGATCGCCAAAAACGAAGGCGTCAACCGCGGGCCCAGCGCCATTGTCGATGCCGTTCAAACTCATATCAAGCTCGACGAGTGGGGCATGAACAATGTTTTTTCCGGCAATGTGTTTGAGCTGAATGCCCAAGGCTTTGGATTCAATATTCAAACATCGGATTTTGTGGCGGATGGCAACAATCGCATTGGCGATGACAATGTCGTTTTCGGCGCAAAAAAAGGCCCGAGCAACATTGTCATGTCGCCCGAGCCTGATGCGGCTTCCATGTCTCGCTAGCACTCATCCTTGACGGTGAATGCCAGCTTGTTCAGAACGGAATCGTTTGCGCAATAGGCAAGCCCAGGTTTTTAGAACGAGTGCTGGCTTTTGAATGAGTGCCGGCGTCGCGCCTGGGCGCAGCGCCGTTATTCGGCCGGCTTGGAAAGATCCTCGACCGCCGCGCCGGGCGCGTTGGCTTTGACCGATGCGATGCCGCGTGTGCATGTCGCCGCCGAGGCGTACATCTGGCTCTTTCCCAAGACCTGCCCATTGGGCGACTTCACCACAAAGTAGGGCTTGCCGCCGGTCGACACCAGCTTCTCAAATCCGCCTTCGCGCACGGCGTTTTTCTTCACCGATTCGATGCCCTTGACCGCTTTTGCGCGCGTGTCGTACATCTCGCTGCTGAGCACGATCTGGCCGTTTGTGGCGATCAGGTTGAAATGGAACTTGCCATCTTTTGCGGCTTTGAGCTGGAATTTTGCTGCCATCGTGATTCTCCTAGTTGTGTCGAATGCATTCGCGAAACGCCATATCGTTCCAGTTCAAGATGCATTCTGACGTTATTGAACTGACGCCGGCATTGTAGTTGGACTCGAAAAATCTGTGAACCGCCGGGGTGCACCTCAGGATTTTGTAGAGATGGCGTTGTCCCAGCGCCAGCCGGCGACGGGCTTGTAGACGAAAGAGTCGGGCAATAGCTTGGCTGGGGGATCAATGGGGGTAGAAGGGCGTTGTCGGCTGGCCTTGGCAATGG
>JANMNW010000532.1:0-5324 GCA_031368515.1 Chloroflexota bacterium | reverse complement strand
CATTCTTGAGCACGCGCATGTCGTTGCGATCAATCCATACGCAGTGGGCGCATATGGTTTTGGCTTCCAGCACGCCGTTCTTTTTGATCCAATTGACCGAGCTCAGGCTGTGCTGCTTTTTGCACTCAAGCGCTTCGGCCTCGGTTTCGTCGATGTGAATATGCAGCGGCACGTCATGTTTGACGGCGATTTCGGCGCAGGTCTGCAGCAGCTCGCCGCTGCAGGTGTAGGGCGCGTGCGGCGCGATGGTTGGCACAATGAGCGGGTGGCCCTTCCACTTGGCGATGAACTTTTCGGCCAACACCAGGCTTTCATCGGACGATGCCGCATCCGGGGTGGGGAACTGCATGACTGTCTGACCGCACAGCCCGCGCAGTCCGGCGTCGGCCAGCGTTTGCGCCACAGTGTCCTCGAAGTAGTACATGTCGTTGGAACAGGTGACGCCGCCACGGATCATCTCCGCTGCGGCAAGCTGGGTTCCCAGGCGCACAAAATCGGGCGCAACAAAGCGGCGTTCGACTGGCATCATGTAGCCGTACAACCAGACATCGAGGCGCAAATCGTCCGCCAGGCCGCGCAGCAGCGTCATGGCGAGATGCGTGTGCGAATTGATCAAGCCCGGCATGATGGCGCAGCCGGCGCAGTCCACGGTCGCTTTTGCGGTGAAGCGCGCGGCAATGTCGGTGGCCGTGCCGATGGCAAGGATGCGGTCGCCGCTAATGACGACGGCGCCTTGAGGATATGCGGTGAAGTCATCGTCCATCGCGATGACGTAGCCGTTGATGAGGATGAGATCGGCGTTTACAGGGTCGGACATGGGGAATTTATAGCACGGACGAGGCAAGCTGCACACCTGCCGATTGTCTGGAAAGGTCAAGACCTGAAAGGTCATGACCAGTACCTCCTGGCATCAGCATGCGTCATAAGTGTTTTCTCCATGTAAACCATTTGCTCTGTCGCAGTCGCAGCGCACAGCCAGCGTGTTCTGCGGGTTGGCAGTGTGCGGCCGCAGCGAATTCCTGTGTTCTGCGATGGAGGCGCCCGAGACGTCAAGGAAGCGCATAGCAAGCGCTTGCGAATCATCCGAAGGACGGAGAGAAGCGCCTGACCGGCGCAGGGGTCAGCCACAACCGAAGTTTCGAGTCAGCGCTCATCCAAGGTGGATCATCGCGGTATTCTGCATGTTTTATAGCTAAAATCTGACATTAATCTAAGAAAAAATACGTATATCTTAAGACTTTCGTAGGATTGCGCGGACTTAGAGTGCTATTAGAATAGAGACCATGTCATCAGACTCCGTCCCATCATTACAAGCTGCATTGCTGCAATCCAACCTCACAAACAATGAACGGATCATTCTCCGGACGACAGTCGTGAAGATCGGTCGCTCGGTGAATGCGCCGCATGACATTCCCATTCGCGCGGACGATGTGCAGTCGTCGCGAGAACATGCGCTATTGACGCTTGAGAATGGTCAGTGGTACCTCGAAGACACCAGCCGCAACGGCACCGTCGTTGGCGGCCGTGTGGTCACCCGCGCCCGGGTGCCCGTGCACGGCAACGATCGCATTCAGATCGGCACCACCTTCGATTACACGTTCAAGCTGATCGTTGAAACGTCGCAATCCATGCCGGCTGAAAACAACGGCCACCGCCAGCTCAACAATCACGTGGCGCCGCCGCCGCCGGTAACGCCGGCCGACCCGCAGCCCCCGCGCCAGAACGGCATCTGGATCAGCCCAAGCGCGGCCATCTGGCGCGATGGACAACGGCTGGCGATCAGCCTGTCGCGCACTGAGTATCGCCTGTTGAAATACCTGTCGCACCATGTGGGCGACGTGTGCGAATACGACGAGGTGATCAACGCGGTGTGGGGCGGCATGCGCGACAAAGACAGCCTGCACGAGCTGATCTATCGCGTGCGTCGCAAGGTCGAGCCGAATCCCAGCGCGCCCAAGTACCTGATCATCCGCTCCGGCATTGGCGTGGTGTTCTTTCCCAACGGGGTGAATTCGCAAAAGGACTAGGGACAAAAAAGCGCCGCTCGAAAGCAGCGCCACAGACCGAAGGACGGAGTCAAACGGGGAAGCGTCAAACGCTTCCCCGTTTTTTACACCACGATCGGGATCAGCACCGGGCGGCGCTTGGTCTCGGCGTAGATGGTCTTGCTCAGCGCATCGGTCAAGCGCTGCTTGATGACCTCGTTTGTCGCCGCCGCGCCCAGGTCGCCCACCGCTTTCAGAATGTCTTCGGTCAGCAACTGAATCAGCGGCTCGGCCTCTTTCAGATAAACGAAGCCGCGTGTGACGATTTCCACAGATCCG
The DNA here is from genome assembly GCA_031368515.1 of Chloroflexota bacterium. Lineage (GTDB taxonomy): Bacteria > Chloroflexota > Anaerolineae > J036 > Brachytrichaceae > CANJQH01. Next base: position 3,000 of record JANMNW010000532.1, on the reverse strand, counting down.
CCCGGTTTGCCGTCGCTGGCACGCCGCAGGATGGCGATGACAAAGCCGTCGCGCGAGAGCACCTCGCGATCGCGGATCACCACCGGGCCGATGTCGCCCACGCTGCTGCCATCGACAAACACATAGCCGCCGGGGATGCGGTCCAGGATCGAAGCGCCATCGTCGCGGAATTCGACAGGCGTGCCATTTTCGACCACAAAGATATTCTCCGCCGGCACGCCCACCATCTGGGCCAGGCTGCGATGCGCGCGCAACATGCGCAGTTCGCCGTGGATGGGCACGAAGTAGCGCGGCCGCACCAGGCTGAGCAGCAGTTTTTGCTCTTCCTGGCAGGCGTGGCCGGACACATGCACGCGCGCGATGGGATCGTATAGCACGTTGGCGCCGCGCTGAAACAGGCGGTTGATGATGCGGTGGATGTATTCTTCGTTGCCCGGAATCGGGTGCGCGGAGAGCACGATCGTGTCATTGGGCTCGACGTTGATGATCTGATGTTTGCCCGTGGCCATTCGGCCGAGCACGGCGCTGGGCTCGCCCTGGGTGCCGGTGGCCATGATCGCCACCTCGTGCGCTGGCATCTTGTTAGCTTCTTCAAGCTTGATCAGCATGCCGTCGGGGATGGTGAGGTAGCCCATCTTCTGCGCCATCTTGACGTTGTCCTGCATGCTGGTGCCGGCCAGCGCCAGTTTGCGGCCATAAATCTCGCACACATTGATGACCTGCTGCACGCGCGAAATCAGCGACGCAAAGGTGGCCACGATGATGCGGCCTTCGGCATCGCGAAAGATGTGCTCGAATTCCGGCTCGATTTCCCGCTCGCTGGGTGTGTGGCCCGGCGCCTCGGCATTGGTGCTGTCCGAAAACAAGGCCAGCACGCCGCGGTTGCCATATTCGGCCAGTTTGCCGAAGTTGCTTGGCTTGCCGTCGACCGGCGTGTGATCGAACTTGAAGTCGCCGCTGTGCACAATCAGGCCGACCGGCGTTTCGATGGCCAGGCCGACGTTGTCCGGGATGCTGTGGCTCATGCGGAAAGTTTCGATCTTGAACGGTCCGACTTCGAACGCGCTGTCGACCGGAACCGTGATCAGGCGCGATTTGTCCAGCAGTTTGTGCTCTTTGAACTTGACCTCGATCAGTCCGCGCGTCAGCGGTGTGGCGTAGATCGGCGCATCCGGAAAGTCGCGCGCGATATGTTGAATCGCGCCTATGTGGTCTTCGTGGCCGTGCGTGATCACGATGCCGCGCACGAGGTCAACTTTGTCTTTTAGATAGCCGTAATCCGGGATGACGGCGTCGATACCGTGCATGTCTGATTCAGGGAACATCACGCCGGCGTCGATGATCAGAATATTCTTGCCATATTCGAGCGCCATCATGTTTTTGCCGACCTCGCCGAGGCCGCCAAGCGGAATCCATTTCAAAGGGAGTGCCATAGTGTTGGGGTTAATGCGGCAACCCTGGCGCCGATTTAGGGGCCAGGGTAACCAAGAAATAAAAAAGTGAAACGAACACTGTTAATAACGCGCACTCTGATGCGCGAAAATTTCGAAGAATTTGCGGATTGCGGGCCCGGAATCACATCCGGCAGGAAGCCGCAAGCGCCAATTTGGCATATTCGCCGGGAGGGCTGGCCCTGCTACGAAGCAGCAATGCATCGGGTGCAAATACACGGTCCTACGTGCGAATAGTCAGGCATTATACGCCCAACCGGGCAAATGGCTGTGCACAGGGGCGGCTCTTCGCAGACATGGCCGATGGTCATAGCCGGTTTCGTGCCACGACCCCCTGCCACGTCTGCGTACCACCCACCACGCCAACGCAAGATGCGCTAGAGCGGGATATTGCCGTGCTTTTTGTAGGGATTGGTGTCGCGCTTATTTTTCAACATCTGCAGCGCGTTGATCAAGCGCGGGCGGGTGTCGTGCGGCTCGATCACATCGTCGATGAATCCGCGCGAAGCCGCCACATAGGGATTGGCGAACTCATCGGTGTAGCCTTTAACCAGCTCAGCTTTCTTGGCGGTGGCGTCGTCGCCGCCATTCAGCTCGCGCCGATACAGAATATTCACCGCGCCGTCGGCGCCCATCACCGCCAGCTCGGCCGAAGGCCAGGCCAGCGCGAGATCGCCACGTGTGGCGCGCGGGCTCAGCACGCAGAATGCGCCGCCATAGGCTTTGCGCGTGACGATGTTGATTTTTGGCACGGTGGCTTCGCAGTAGGCATACAGCAATTTCGCGCCGTGCCGGATGATGCCGCCATGCTCCTGACCCACGCCGGGCAAAAAGCCCGGCACATCCTCAAACGTGATCAGTGGAATATTGAAGCAATCGCAGAAGCGCACAAAGCGCGCGCCCTTGTCGCTGGCGTTGATGTCCAGCACGCCGGCCAGCACCGCCGGTTGATTGGCCAGGATGCCGACCGATTGGCCGCCGATGCGCGCAAAACCCACGATGATGTTGGCCGCGTAATGCTCCTGCACCTCGAAGAAGCGGCCGTCATCCACCACGCTGGTGATGATCTCCTTCATGTCGTAGGGTTTGTTCGGGCTGTCCGGAACGATGGTGTCGAGATTGGCGTCGGTGCGCAGCGGATCATCCGACGACTTGAGCGCGGGCGGCTCCTCCATGTTGTTGGAAGGCAGGTAGCTCATCAGCATGCGGATCATGTACAGGCAGTCGCCTTCGCTGTCCGTCGCAAAATGCGCCACGCCGCTGGTGCTGTTGTGGATCATTGCACCGCCGAGTTGCTCAAAGCTAACGTCTTCGTGCGTGACCGCTTTCACCACATCCGGACCGGTGACAAACATATGGCTGGTGTTTTTCACCATGAAAATAAAGTCGGTCAGCGCGGGCGAATAAACAGCGCCGCCGGCGCACGGGCCCATGATGGCGCTGATCTGCGGCACCACGCCGCTGCTGAGCGTGTTGCGCAAAAAGATCTCGGAGTAGCCGACGAGCGACATCAGACCCTCTTGAATGCGCGCGCCGCCGCTGTCGTTGA
>JANMNW010000516.1:0-7196 GCA_031368515.1 Chloroflexota bacterium | reverse complement strand
CATCACGTCCATCGAAATGGTGCGCGGAGCCGCCGCCACGGTGCACGCATTTCTCAAAACACCCGCACAGGAAAAGGATCTGTGGAAAGCCTTTCGCTCCACTTATAAAGAGGAGCCATTTGTGCGCCTGGTCAAGTCGACCACGGGCATCTTCCGCGCGCCCGAACCCAAAATCCTGGCCGGGTCAAACTGGGCCGATGTGGGGTTTTATCTCAGTGACGACGGGCGCAAAGTGACTTTGTTGTGCTCTATCGACAACCTGATGAAGGGCGCAGCCGGCAGCGCAGTGCAGTGTCTGAACATCATGCGCGGCTTTGATGAACGCGCAGGGCTGGGATTCACCGGCCTGCACCCCTGACGCGCCTCATGAGCGCTCCAGGCTGGCGACATAGTCCGCCTGTGTGCGCTCTACGGGCAGGGCGAAGGCCAGCACCAGATAAATCAGCGCCGGCAAACCTGCGGTGAACACCGAGAGGATGACGAATATCGAACGCACCCAGTCCACGCGGATGCTGGTGTAGGCCGACAGCCCCTGACACACGCCGACGAACTGCTGGCCCTCCTGAATGCGGCACAAGCGGCGCCGCCCTGCCGGTGGCGCAGGATGCGTCTCAGTTGCCGGTTCGTGGGCGCCAACTGGCTCCACCATGCCAATCTGATCCAGCGCCGCAACGACGGCGTCGCGCTGGATCACGACACCCGACTTTTGGGCGGCAAGCTTGTCGCCGATCGATTGCTCCAGATCGCGCAGCACTTCATCCCGATCCAAACTGCCCGCCAGGCGGGCCTGTGCGCGCATTCGCGACGCTTTCGTTGCGTAGCGTTAGACCTTTATGAGTATTTCGCCGCAAACGCTTGATTGGACCTAGCAACAATGCTATTATTTTGCTCATTCTTTTAGCACTGTTACGATATGAGTGCTAACAGAGTGGCAGAATTAGCAGTCATGGCCGAACTTAGCAACCGCCAACAAGCAGTGCTGGGCCTGGTGATCAAGCAATACATCGCCACCGCTCAGCCCATTGGCTCCAAAACTCTTTTGGAGACCAATGATCTTGGCGTTTCCAGCGCAACCATCCGCAACGAGATGGCCGCATTGGAAGACATGGGCTACCTCACCCACCCGCATACCTCGGCCGGCCGCGTGCCAACCGACAAGGGTTACCGCTATTTTGTCGAACGCTTGCTGGGCGATGTGGAGCTGCCGCTGGCCGAACAGAACACGATCCGCCATCAGTTTCATCAGGCCAAAATTGAGATGGCGCAGTGGATGCAACTGGCCGCGGCCGTGCTGTCACGCTCCATGCGCGGCGCAGCCATCGTCACCGCTCCCAAAATGGAGAAGCCTCGCCTGCGCCAGCTCAGCCTGCTCTCCACTCAGGCCCAACGCACGCTCATGGTGGTGGTCTTTCAAGGCGGCAATGTGCGCAACCGCAATCTCGCGCTGCATGAGCCGATGTCGCCCGAGCTGTTGATCCAGATCGCCAACAAGCTCAACAGCTTGTTCGGCGGCATGGACGCCGAGTCCATCCGCCGCAACAAGGCCGAGATCACCGAATTTGAAGCCGAAATCATCCGGCATTTGACGCAGCTGCTGTCTGGCGATGATGAAGTTCAAATAAACCAGGTGTATCGTGACGGGCTGTCCGAAGTGTTGCAGGAACCCGAATTCGAAAAGAGCAGCGAAGCTAATGCGCTCGTTTCCGCGCTGGAACAGCCCAGCTTCCTGAGCGAAGTGCTCAACGCGCCGGTCGGCGCGGTGCAAGTCGTGATCGGCGGCGAAGGCCGCTGGCGGGAGCTCAGCTCGTGCAGCATCGTGCTGGCGCGTTATGGGGTGGACGGGTTTGCAACCGGCGCGCTGGGCGTGCTGGGGCCGACGCGCATGCCCTACGGCCGCGCCATCAGCACCGTGCGCTACGTGGCGGACTTGATGAGCGACATGGTGAGCGATCTCTACGGCGAATGACAAAAGCAACACTCACACAACCGCACTCTCAGCCAAGGCGCGGGTGATCACTGTGGGATACAAACGAATGGTCCAAAATACTAACGCAGTCCAGCAAATTGCCTTGCTAAAAGCCGAGCTCGAAAAGGTGCAATCAACCGCAGCCGCCAATCTGGACGGCTGGCAGCGCACGTATGCCGAGCTGCAACGGTCAGAGGCCGACGCAGCGGCATTTGTCGAAAGCTTGCAGCAAATGCGCGCTGAGCTTGAAGAAGCGCGCCAGGAATCCACCGCCGCGTTGGAACGCCTGCAGCAGGTCGAAGCCGAGCTGGAACAGATTCGCGCCGCGCCGTCGGCCGATCCGGTTGCGGCCGAAGCGCTCGAAAACGCGCAGGCCGATGCCGACGCGCACTATGCCGAAGTGCTCAAGCTGCAGGCCGAAGTCGAGCAGCTGCGCGCCTCGGGCAACCCGGCGCTGCAGGAAGAATTGCTGCAGGCGCGCGGTGAAGCGGCGGCCAATCTGGACGGCTGGCAGCGCACCCGCGCCGAATTCGCCAATTTTAAGAAGCGCACCGAGGCCAACAACGCCGACATCCGCCAGTTCGCATCCATCGCCCTTATCACCAAGCTGCTGCCGGTGCAAGACGACTTCGAGCGCGCCATGAAAAACATGCCGGAAACGCTCAAGAGCGAAACCTGGGTCGAAGGCGTGCAACTGATCCGCCGCAAAGTGGCGAACGTATTGGAAGGCGAGGGCGTGAAAGCGCTCGAAGTCAACAAGGGTGACGTGTTTGACCCGTCCGTGCACGAGGCCATCACGCATGACGAAGATCCCGAAGTGCAGAGCGGTCACGTGATCGAAGAACTGCAAAAAGGTTACAAGATCGGCGAACGCATCCTGCGGCCGGCCTTGGTCAGAGTGGCAAAGTAATTCATCTGGAGAGATATGGGCAAAATTATTGGTATCGACCTTGGCACAACCAACAGTGTTGTGGCTGTGATGGAAGCGGGTGAGCCGACCGTGGTTTCGAGCTCGGAAGGATCGCGGTTGATCCCGTCCGTGGTCGCAGTGAATCCCAAAAACAACGAGCGCATCGTGGGACAAGTGGCCAAGCGCCAGGCTGTCACCAATCCGGAGAACACCATCTTCTCCGTCAAGCGCTTTATGGGCCGCAAGTTCACCGATGCGGAAGTGCAGAAGGCCATCAAGGTGGTGCCCTACCGCGTCATCGCCGCGCCAAACGGCGACTGCCGAATCGTGATGGGCGGGAAGGACTACTCGCCGCAGGAAGTCAGCGCCATGATCCTGCAAAAGATCAAGGCCGACGCCGAAGCCTACTTGGGCGAAAGCGTGACCCAGGCGGTCATCACCGTGCCAGCCTATTTCAACGATGCGCAGCGCCAGGCCACCAAGGACTCGGGCAAAATCGCCGGGCTCGAAGTAATGCGCATCATCAACGAGCCAACCGCCTCGGCCTTGGCCTACGGTTTGGATCGCAAGAAAGATGAGACCATCATCGTCTACGACATGGGCGGAGGCACGTTCGATGTGTCCGTGCTCGAAGTGGGCGACGGCGTGTTTGAAGTGAAGGCCACCAATGGCGACACCTTCCTCGGCGGCGACGACTTCGACACCCGCATCATGGAGTTCCTGATTGACTTCTTCAAGAAGGAAACGGGCATCGATGTCAAAGCCGACCGCCAGGCGCTGCAGCGCTTGAAAGAAGCCGCTGAAAAAGCCAAAATCGAGCTCTCCACCACCATGGAGACCGAGGTCAACCTGCCCTACCTGACGGCCGACGCCTCGGGCCCGAAGCACTTGGTCACGCGCTTGACGCGCTCGCGCCTGGAGCAGCTGACCGAGGATCTGGTCACGCGCAGCCTCGGCCCGTGCGAACTGGCATTGCGCGATGCCGGCATCGAAAAAGGCAAGATCGACGAGGTCGTGATGGTCGGCGGCATGACCCGCATGCCCGCGATCCAGGATGCGGTCAAGCGCATGTTTGGCCGCGACCCGAACAAGAGCGTCAACCCGGATGAAGTCGTGGCCATCGGCGCCGCGGTGCAAGCCGGCGTGCTGGGCGGCGAAGTGCGCGATGTGCTGCTGCTCGACGTCACGCCGCTGACCTTGAGCATCGAAACGCTGGGCGGCGTCGCCACCCCGCTGATTGAGCGCAACACCACCATTCCGACCAAGATGAGCCAGGTGTTCAGCACGGCCAGCGACAGCCAGACCAGCGTGGAAATCCACGTGGTGCAGGGCGAACGCCCCATGGCCACCGACAACAAGGGGCTGGGCAAGTTCATCCTCGATGGCATCCCGCCGGCGCCGCGCGGCATCCCGCAAATCGAAGTCAGCTTCGATATCGACGCCAACGGCATTCTGAACGTCAGCGCAACCGACAAAGCCACCGGCAAGACCGGCCACATCACTATTCAGCCGTCGTCCGGCTTGGCCAAGGATGAGATCGACCGCATGGTCAAGGAAGCGCAGGCCAATGCCGTCACCGACAAAAACCGCCGCGACAAAATCGAGGCGCACAATGAAGGCGACAACACCGCCTACCAGGCGGAAAAGATGCTGCGCGAATACGGCGAGAAAATTCCAGCCGGCGTGAAATCGGAGATCGAAGCTAAGATCACCGAAGTGCGCCAGGCCATCGGCGGCGAGGATGTCGCAGCCATGCGAACCGCCACCGATGCGCTCAAGACCGCCATCTCTAACGCCGGCGCCGCCATGTATCAGGAGCCGGAAGCGGCTGCGGCCGGCAACGCCGCGGCAGCCGATGGCGCTGACGCGCGGAAGCCGGATGAAGGTGAAGTGATCGACGGCGAAGTCCGCGAAGAAAAGTAAGCGTTGATGGTGATAGTGGATAGCGCATTGAAGCCCGCATCGCCGCCTATCCACTAACCACTGTCACAATCAACCACACGATATGGCCAAACGCGACTATTACGAAGTGCTCGGCGTCCAGAAGGGCGCAAACGCGGACGAGATCAAAAAAGCGTTCCGCAAGCTTGCGCGCCAGTTCCATCCTGATGTCAACAAGGAAGCTGAAGCCGAAGCCAAGTTCAAGGAAGTCAACGAGGCTTATGAAGTGCTCAGCGACGACCAGAAGCGCGCGGCCTATGATCGTTACGGCCACAGCGCGGCCAGCGGCGGTTTTGGCGGCGGCGGCGAAGGCTTTGGCGATATCAACGATATCTTCAACGAGTTCTTCGGCGGTTTCGCGCGCGCCAGCACACAGCAACGCCGCGGTCCGCGCCGCGGTGCCGATCTGCGCTTCGACTTGAAAATCGACTTTCTGGAGGCCGTTTTTGGCGGCGAGAAGGAAATCGAAATCGTGCGCAACGAGACGTGCACGCGCTGCACCGGCAACGGCTGCGAACCCGGCACCTCGCCCATCCGCTGCAAGACGTGCAACGGCACCGGCGAAGTTCGCCGCGTGCAACAGAGCATTCTGGGACAGTTCGTAAACGTGACCACATGCCCCACCTGCAGCGGCAGCGGCGAAGTCATCACCTCGCCGTGCAAAGAATGCGGCGGGCGCAAACAGGTGCGCAAGTCGGTCAATCGCGTTGTGGTGATCCCACCCGGCGTCGACACCGGCACGCAGATCCGGCTGAATGGCGAGGGCGAGCCCGGCGTCAACGGCGGCCCGGGCGGCAACTTGTATGTGGTCGTCAACGTCAACCCGCACAAGTATTTCCGGCGCAAGGACGAGGATGTGATCGTCGAGCTGCCGATCAACGTGGCGCAGGCCGCGCTCGGCGACGACATCGAAGTGCCCACCGTGGACGGCAACGACAAACTGCACATCCCGGCTGGCACGCAGAGCGGCCAGGTCTTTCGCATCAAGGGCAAAGGCGTGCCGCATTTGCGCCGCAACACGCGCGGCGATCAATTGGTGCTGCTCACCGTCAATGTGCCGCAAAACTTGACGGCCGAACAACGCCGGCTCTTCCAGGAACTGGCCAAAACCCTTGGAAAGGAAGTCATTCCACAACAGGAGCGCGGCTTTTTTGACAAACTCAAGGATGCGTTCGGCGTCTAGCCCGCGAGACGGTGAACGGTGGACGGTGGACGGTGGGCGGAATAAGGTTCACAGCTTTCCACCGCTCACCGTCCAGTGTTTTCTGTCTACTGTCTTTTGCGTTGCGCTCACGGCGTGCGGCGCCATCCCCACCCCGGCGGGCCAGCAAGCGGGCACATTTCCGTCTCCGGTCGCCTATGTCACGGCCGCACCTTTACCTGAAGCTACTGCCGTTCCCACTGTGCCGCCTCTGGCTACGCTGACGGCGGCGCCGGCCACAAGCACACCCAAACGCGAGCCGCAAGTCAGCACCAATGCCATCGGGCTCTGGCACAGCCGGCTTGAATCCGGCCAAGCCTTTCCGGGCTTTTTGGATATCGCGGTCGGCGACGGCGCGTCCGGCTACCGCGCGCAAAACAACCCATTCCTGGTGGCGTTGACCAGCCAGAAAGTCAGCACCGGTTTGAGCGCGAGCATCACGGACGTGCAGAAAAGCAACGCCAACTGGGTGCTGTATGACAAAAACAAGCGCCTGGCGCGCGGCGCCAACGGCGACCCCTTGCTCGACATCCGCGTCGACGCCGTCGTCACCACCGTGGTCGACGCGATTGCAGCGGCGGCGGCCGGCTTCGACGGCGTGCTGATCAACGATGTTGGCAGCGACCTGATTCGCGTGAACAACACGCCGATTTTCACCGGCACAAAAGCGTTCACTGACCAACAGCGCCGTGACGCCGTCGAAGTGCTGATTCGCGCGATCCGTGTGCGGCTGCGCGACAAAATCGTCATCATCAGCGGCTACGCCTGGCGCGACGGCACCGTCTACGGCGCGCGCCCGGGCGAAGCGCTGGACTTGAGCGCGCTGGTCGACGGCGCGCACATCGAGGCATTTGCGCGCAACCCCATCAGCGCCACCAACGAATTCAAAACCGAAACGAACTGGAAGCGCGACATCGACATGCTGGCCGATCTTTCCAAAGACAATCGCATCGTGCTGGTGAGCACAAGCCTGGACGCCGCCAGTGCCGCGCCGGACCTGGCGCGACAGTGGCTTAGCTTCGGACTGGCCTCATTTCTGCTCGGCAAGAGCGGCTCGCACACCTACTTCAATTTTGACCCGGGCTCAACCGCGTTCGCGACCGACCCGCTTCTCAGCGCGCCGCTAGGCGCGCCGACCGAGGCTTACGTCAAGCTTGAAGGCGGGCTGTATGCACGCA
>JANMNW010000502.1:0-5184 GCA_031368515.1 Chloroflexota bacterium | reverse complement strand
CCATTGCCAAGGCCAGCCGACAACGCCCTTCTACCCCCATTGATCCCCCAGCCAAGCTATTGCCCGACTCTTTCGTCTACAAGCCCGTCGCCGGCTGGCGCTGGGACAACGCCATCTCTACAAAATCCTGAGGTGCACCCGCTGAATAGCCGTACAACCGCGCCTGTGCTATAACCGCACGCATCTATGCAAGCCTTTACCTACGTCTCCCCCAAGACGATCGGCGAGGCGGCGGCCATCCTCGCGGCTGAGGGTGACAATGCAAAAATCCTAAGCGGCGGCACGGACATCATCGTGCAGCTTCGCGAGGGACGCCGTCAGGCCAAAGTCGTTGTCGATGTCAAGGCAATTCCCGAGCTGAATGCGCTCACCTTTGACACGCAGAAAGGTCTCACGGTGGGCGCAGCCGTGCCCTGCCACAAAATCTACGGCGACGCTGCCATCGCCAAAGCCTATCCCGGCTTGATGGATTCAATCACGTTGATCGGCGGCACCGCCATCCAGGGCCGAGCCACGCTGGGCGGCAATGTATGCACTGCGTCGCCTGCCGGCGACTCGCTGCCGACGCTCATCGCTCTCGGCGCAGTCGCGGTGGTGATGGGCAAAAGCGTGACCAAGGAAATCCCCATCGAGAAAATGTTTGCCGGTCCGGGCAAGACCGTGCTGCAGCCGGGCGAGCTGTTGGTGGCCTTCCGCATCCCGGCGCCCAAGCCCAACAGCGGCGCGGCGTATCTGCGTTTTATCCCGCGCAATGAAATGGACATTGCCGTGGTCGGCGCGGGCGTTGCGGTTGAGCTGGACGCCGGCAAAACAAAATTCGTCGCCGCGCGTGTTTCGATCGGCGCAGTCGCCCCGACGCCGCTGCTGGTCGCCGAAGCCGGCGCGGCGTTGGTCGGCCAGGTTGTGGGCGATGCGGCCATCAACCAAGCCGCCGAGCTGGCCAAAGCCGCGGCGCGTCCGATCTCGGATATGCGCGGCACCGCCGAGCAACGCAAACACCTCACCGCTGTGATGACCCGGCGAGCACTGGAAATTGCCATCGCGCGCGCTCGATAAGAAAACAATTGATTGTGAAAGCGAATGGCAAAGGCTTTCCGCCCGCACGGTCAACTCATACCATCCAAACATGTCACACAAAACAGCTATTTCCGCCACCATCAACGGCGAGGCCGTTGAATTTCTATGCGAGCCGCGGCAAAGCCTGCTCGAGGTGCTGCGCGATGTGCTCAGCCTGACGGGCACAAAAGAAGGCTGCAACAACGGCAACTGCGGCGCTTGCAGCGTGCTGCTGGACGGCGTGCTCGTCAACAGCTGCCTGGTGCTTGGCGTCGAAGCGCAGGGCCGCGAAGTCACAACGATCGAGGGGATCGCGAGCGCCGACAGCCTGCACCCGCTGCAGCAAAAATTCCTGGAGAACGCCGCGTTGCAATGCGGCATCTGCACGCCGGGCTTTATTGTGGCGTCCAAAGCCCTGCTCGCAAAAAATCCAAACCCGACCGAACACGAGATCCGCTACTTTCTTGCAGGCAATCTGTGCCGTTGCACGGGATATGACAAGATTGTGCATGCGGTGCAGGATGCGGCCGCCGCGATGCGGGCAAAAGCCTAGAACGTGACCCGAAAGCACGGGCCTCATCCTTTCCGCAAATGCTTGGGCTGCCGGGCAGGGGGTGGCCCGGCATTCGGGTGAGTTCTTGTGCAACAGGAGTGTCATGGCGACTGAAACCAAACACAGGCTGAGCGCCGACGAGGTCGGCACATTCCGCCGCGAGGGCTTTCTGATCTACGATCGGCCTGTCTTCGGGCAGGCGCAATTCGATGCGCTGAAACAGCACTTCGAGGACAAGCTTGATGCGCTGCCCGACGGCTACCGGCCTGAAGCAATGGATGTGCCTCATTTCACCGACCTGAAGCTGTTTGACTGGCTGATGTCGGATGACGTGCTGGATCTGGTTGAGCCGATTCTGGGCCCAAACATCGCATTGTGGTCGTCGCATTTCATTTGCAAGCCAAAGGGCGACGGCAAGCGCGTGCCCTGGCACGAGGACTCGGCGTATTGGAAGGGTCGCATCACCCCCATGGAGGTGTGCACCGTGTGGCTGGCGATTGATCCTTCAACGCGCGAAAACGGCTGCATGTATGTTGTGCCGCGCACGCAGGACAACGGTTTCTCGGATTATGAGCCCGTCGATGCAACCGCCAATGTGTTCAGCACCGAGATCACGCCATCGCAGCGCCGCGATGCGCTGGCGGTGCCGTGCGAGTTGCAGCCCAACCAGGCCAGCCTGCACGATGGCAAGCTCATTCACGGCAGCCCGGCCAACACCAGCAATCTGCGTCGCTGCGGCTACACGATGCGCTACATGCCGACGAGCGTCAAACTGGACCCCGCGCTCAATGCCGGTTCGCATCAGATCTATCTTGCGCGCGGGCGCGATATCGCGGGCAACGCCTACGCCGATCCCGGCACGGCGTATCCCGAACTCGCGCGCTATCGTGAAAAGAGCGGCAGGAAGTTTCATTGATGGGCAGCACCCGTTCGTTCAAGCGAAGCGCCCGTCATTCCGAGCGCAGCGAGGAATCCGCCAGCATGCCGAAGGACAAGATCCTTCGCTTCGCTCAGCATGACGGATGCTTCGCTCAGGATGACGGGTGCTTCGCTCAGGATGGCAAGTGCTTCGCTCAGGATTACAGAGCACAATTTGAGCCGCGTCATAAGATCAACGCCAGACAACAAATGGCGACTATTGGAGAGTAAGCTTTGACAAGGCGCTGCATGCAGCGCAGGAGACATGCAAACAATGGTTGAAACAAAAGAATTCAAAGTCATCGGCCAGCGGGTCATACGGCCCGATGGCGTGGAAAAAGTCACCGGTCGCGCGATCTACGGCGGCGACGTCAAACAACCGGGCTTGCTCTACGGCAAAGTCCTCCGCAGTCCGCATGCGCATGCGCTCATCAAGCGCATCGACACCAGCGCTGCGCTAAAACTACCCGGCGTCAAGGCCGTGATCACCGGCGCCGACTTCGCCGAGGCCAAAAACATCGACATCGTGACCGGCGAAGGGGGCGTGGTCAATGCCAGCTATCTGAGCCAGAACGTGATGGCCCATGGCAAGGCGCTGTATCACGGCCATGCTGTGGCCGCCGTCGCCGCCACCGATATTCATGTCGCGGAAGAAGCTGCCGCGCTGATCAAAGTCGAATACGAAGTGCTGCCGCCGTTGCTTGATGTCATAGCAGCCATGAAAGACGATGCGCCGGCGCTGGTGGTCGATCTGCGCACCGATGAGCTGGGCGAGAAGGGCGACAAGCCCACCAACATCGCTTCGCACGGCCAGCACGCGCGCGGCGATGTCGAAAAGGCATTCGCCAGCTCTTTTGTGGTGGTTGAACGCGAGTTTGTCACCGGCACGGTGCATCAGGGCTATATCGAGCCCCAAAACGGCACCGCCGTGTGGAACGCCGATGGCAACATCACCATCTGGACCAGCACGCAGAGCGCATGGGACGAGCGGCGCGAAACCAGCGAGATTCTGGGCGTGCCGATCGCCAACGTGCGCGTGATTCCAACGGAAATTGGCGGCGGTTTCGGCGGCAAGCTCAACGTGTATCTCGAGCCGTTGGCCGCGCTGCTGTCAAAGAAATCCGGCGGACGCCCGGTCAAGCTGACCATGGCGCGCGACGAAGTGCTCAAGGCGACGGGCCCGACCTCTGCGTCGGTCATTCGCGTCAAGATGGGCGCGGACAAAAACGGCAAGCTCACCGCCGCCAAGGCGTGGATAGCGTTCGAAGCCGGGGCCTTCCCTGGCTCGCCCGTTGGCGCGGCCGCCGGCGTGATCTTCGCGCCCTACAAGCTCGACAATGTGCTGATCGACTATTACGACGTGCTGGTGAACAAGCCCAAAGCCGCGGCCTATCGCGCGCCAGGCGGCACCAATGCCGCGTTCGCATCGGAAGCGATCGTCGATGAACTGGCTGAAAAGCTCAAGCTTGACCCGATTGAATTCCGCCGCATCAACGGCGTGCGCGAAGGCGATCGCCGCGCTGATGGCCCAACCTATGGCAAGATCGGCTTTCTGGAAACGCTCGATGCGGCCGAGCGGCATCAACACTACGACAGCGCCAAGCCCGGCCCGAGCAATGCCAGCGCGCGGGTAGGCCGGGGCGTGGCCTCGGGCTTCTGGTTCAACTGGGACGGCAAATCTTCGGCATCGGCTGTGGTCAACCCGGACGGCAGCGTGGGCTATCTCGAAGGCAGCACCGACATCGGCGGCTCGCGCGCATCGCTGGCGATGCAGCTGGCCGAAACGCTCGGCATCACCTTTGCCGACGTCAAGCCGATGGTCGGCGACACGCAAACGGTGGGCTTCAACGACGCCACCGGCGGCAGCCGCAGCACCTACGGCTCCGGCATGGTCGCGCACGAGCTTGGCAAGAAAATCATCGCCGAGATGACGCAGCGCGCGGCGACGCTTTGGGACGTAAAGCCGGAAACGGTCAAGCACGAAGGCGGCGTCTATAGCAGCGGCGACAAGCGCGCGACGTTTAAAGAGCTTGCCGAGAAGCTCGATGACACCGGCGGACCGTTGACGATGAGCGCGTCGATGGACACCAAAGGCGCGATCCCGACGTTGGGCACGCACATCGTGGATGTTGAAGTGGACACCGACACCGGCAAGGTGCATGTGTTGCGCTACACAGCCACGCAGGATGTTGGCCGCGCGATTCACCCAAGCTATGTCGAAGGGCAGATCCAGGGCGGCGTGGCGCAAGGCATGGGTTGGGCGCTGCACGAGGAGTATGTCTACGACAAGGACGGGCACATGCTCAACGCCAGCTTGCTGGACTACCGCATGCCGACCGCGCTCGACCTGCCAATGATCGAGGCAGTTCTGGTCGAGGTGCCAAACCCCAACCACCCGTATGGCGTGAAGGGCGTGGGTGAAGTGCCGATTGTGCCGCCGGCCGGCGCGCTGGCCAACGCCATCTACGACGCCATCGGCGTGCGCATGGAAGTGCTGCCGATGAACCCGAAGAACATCCTGAAGGCGATGGGGACAATCTAGGCAGAGACTGAGTAGTCAGTAGCCAGTAGTCAGATGGAGAGGCGTTGAGTTTCGCACTCTTATCTGACTACTGACTACTGACATCTTCGATACTTCCCCTCCCCCATGGCTGTTG
>JANMNW010000485.1:0-35047 GCA_031368515.1 Chloroflexota bacterium | reverse complement strand
CCATTGCCAAGGCCAGCCGACAACGCCCTTCTACCCCCATTGATCCCCCAGCCAAGCTATTGCCCGACTCTTTCGTCTACAAGCCCGTCGCCGGCTGGCGCTGGGACAACGCCATCTCTACAAAATCCTGAGGTGCACCCGAGGGAAATCGGCCGTGGCCGCGTGAATTACAATCCCGCGCGATGCGTCTCAAATCACTCACGCTCAACGGCTACAAAACCTTCGCAAGCAAGGCGCAGTTCGAATTTGGCAACGGCATCACTTGCATCATCGGCCCCAACGGCAGCGGCAAGAGCAACATCGCCGACGGCATCCGCTGGGCGCTGGGCGAGCAGCAGTTTTCGCTGCTGCGCGGCAAACGCACTGATGACATGATCTTCAGCGGCAGCACCAAGCGCCCGCGCGCCAGCATGGCCGAAGTCATCCTCACGTTCGACAATTCCGACGGCTTCTTTCCAATCGAGTTCAACGACATCGAAATCGGCCGGCGCGCATTTCGCGACGGCGCCAACGAATACATTCTCAACAGCAACCGCGTGCGCCTGCGCGATGTGAGCGATCTGCTCGGCCACAGCGGCCTGGCCGAACGCACCTACACCGTCATCGGCCAGGGACTGGTTGACAACGCCCTTGCCCAGAAACCCGAAGAGCGTCGCGCGCTCTTCGAGGAAGCGGCCGGCATCGCCGCTTATCGCGACCGGCGCGAAGACGCGCTGCGCAAGCTGGATGAAACCCGGCACAACCTCGAACGCGCGCAGGACATCCTCAATGAAATTACCCCGCGCCTAAAAACGCTTGAACGCCAGACCGAACGCGCGCGCCAATATCAGTTGCTCAAAGCCGAGCTCGATGGCCTGACCCGGCAGTTTTTTGGCTATCACTATCGGCGCAGCATGAAGTCGATTGCCGATGGCGCGACTGCGCGCGATGCGGCGCAGACATCCGCAGCAGCCGCGCTGGCCGCTGTCAACGCCTACGACAGCGAAGCCGACAACTTGCGCCAGCGCCGCCTGGCCGCCCGCGCACAGCTCAGCCAGATCCTGCCACGCCGCGACGCCGCCCGCAGCGCGCATGAAAACGCGCTGCGCGGCGTGGCCGTGATTCGCGAGCGCGTGACGGCGGCCGAAAGCCAGCTGGCTCGCGCGCAACTCGAAGTCGAGGAACAAACAGCAATCATCACCTCCGTGCATGCGCGCAGCAACGAAGCCACCATGCTGATGGCCACATCGCGCGCGGCGCATTTGATGCGTCAGATCGAACTGGAGCAGGCTCAGTCGGTCACCTCCACCGATCGCGAGGCAAAAGAGGCGCTCGAACGCCATCGCGACGCATCGCGCCAGCGCTTGATCGACGTCAGCGCCGGCATCGTCGGCGCGCAAAAACAGTCGGAAACGCTGCGCTTGCGGCAGGACACCCTTCGCGATCAAATCGGCGCGCTTTCAAAACGAACCGAGCTGATCAGCAACCAGCGCGACGCCGAGATTGCCAAGCGCGACCAGCTCAACGGCTCAATCGACTCGGATGCGCGCCAAACGAATTTGTTCGACGCGCAATTTGACGACGCCGCCGCCGACCTGCAGCGCACGAGCGCGCTCGTCAATGCTGCGCAATCGGCGTTTGCCGCAGCCGAAGCCGAGGAACGCCTGACATCGCGCTTCAGCTTCTTCGCCGACATGCGCGCACAACAGAGCGCCGACGACCTGGCTCAGGCGCTGATGGACGCAAACATCGAGCATGTGCGCGGCACGCTCAATGCGTTTATCCAGGTGCTGCCCGAAGACCAAAAGGCGGTTGAAGCCGCGCTGGGCGATTTGCTGCATGCCGTAATCGTCGCTCCCGAAGACGATGCCGATGACACCGCCAGCCTCAACCGGGTGCGCGCGTGGCTGACCGAGCAGGGCAATGGCCGCCTGGCCATCATCCCCAGCCGGCTCCGCGCAGTAGAAGATGAGCGGCTCAAGCAGGATGCGGCATTGGCCGAGCACGCGCGCTCGCGCGGCGCGCGGCCGCTGCTGGATTCGATCCAAACATCCGACGCGCTCAAGCCCGTGCTGCAACTGATCGCCGGCGGCGCATTTATCGCGCGCGATTTGCAGACGGCGCGCGAGCTCGCGGTCGAACTTGTGGATGGCTGCGTGGTGGTGACCCGGGATGGCGAGGCGGCTTACCCGGTTGGGACACTGTCGTTGCCCGCGGGCGCGCGATCGCCGGTGATTTTGGGCGCAGAGTCCGAAGCCGCCTCGCTGGAGGCGGCGGAAACCGCGCGCATGCTGGACCCTGAAACCGCGCGCAAAGGCCGTGAGCAAGCGCAGCTTGCACTTGAGGCGGCGCAACGCGATTACGAGGCGGCCAAAGCCGCCAACGTTCAAGCGCTGCGCGCGCGCGATATGTTTGCGCGCGAAACCATCTCCCGCAAGAACACGCTGGATGAAGCGGCGCGACGCATCGACAAGCTCGAAGAGAGCCTGGCGAGCCTGGCGGGCGAAATCGGACAGCTCGAGGCGGAAGTCGAGGACATTGACGCGCAAGTGGCCGACCTGATGCTGGATCTGGAGCGCCGCCAGGACGCGCAGACGGACGCGCACCGCGATGTGCAGGAAATTGAGGCCAAGCTCACAGCCGTGATGGCCGGCGGATGGTTCGAAGCCGTCAACAGCGCGCAAAACGCGCTGGCCATGAGCGCAGCCGCGCTCAACAGCGGCGAACAGGTGATGCTGGAGCGCGTCAATGCGCAACGCGCGGCGCTGAAGCAGCGCGATGCGCGCACAGCGCGCGTGATCGATTTGCGCGCGCATCTGGGCAACCTGAGCGGCGAATCGGCCGCGCTGGCCGCCGCCGCCGGCGCGGCGGAAGCGGAATGGAAAGCGTCCGAAGCTGCGCTGGCGCCTGTGCAACAGGAAATCGCAGAGATCGAACAGCGCCTCTCCGAACACGACGCCGGCAAACGCGACAGCGAACGGGTGTTGCGCGAATGCCAGATGCGCGCGAATGCGCTTGAACTCGAATTTGCCCGGCACAACGATGCGCTCGACGCCATGCGCGCGCGCGCGGTGGAGATGATTGCGGAGCAGGAAGTCGCAAGTCCTGAGTCTCGAGTCCCGAGCGGACAGTCCCCAGCTTCGAGCGTGTACGGTGAACTTGAGACTCAGAGCTCAGGACCCGGGACTCGGGACTCGGGACTCCCGGCCGTCGACACCTTCCTCGCATCGTTGCCGGAAGTCGAAGCGCTGGCCGACGGGCTTGAAGACCGAATCAACCAATTGCGCGGGCAAATCAAGCGCCTGGGCGCGATCAATTTTGAAGCGCAGGCGGAGTATGACGATCTCAAGCAGCGCCACGATTTCATCACCGAGCAAAGCAGCGATCTGACGCAAGCGTCCGACCAGCTGCGGCAGGTGATCGGCGAACTGAATGACACGATCAAGATCACCTTCCGCCAGACCTTTGACGCCATCAACGAGGCGTTCCAAAACACGTTCAAGGTGCTGTTTGGCGGCGGCCAGGCCAAGCTGACGCTGATCAACCCAGACAACATCGACGAATGCGGCGTGGAGATTCTGGCGCAACCGCCAGGCAAGCGCCCGCAATCGCTGGCGCTACTCTCGGGCGGTGAGCGCTCGCTCACAGCCACATCGCTGCTGTTCGCCATTCTGCAGGTGCGGCCAACGCCGTTCTGCGTCCTGGATGAAGTCGATGCGGCGCTGGACGAATCCAACGTCGGGCGCTTTCGCGGCATGGTCGAAAGCTTGAGCGACAGCACGCAGTTCATCATCATCACGCACAATCGACGCACCGTCGAAGCGGCTAACACGATCTACGGCATCACCATGAGCGCCGATGGCGCCAGCACCGCGCTCAGCTTGAAGCTTGATGAGGTCAAAGAGAACGAGTGATCATCGTCATTGGCGCGGGATTGGGGGGCATGAGCGCGGCCATCGCGCTGGCCGCGCGCGGCGAGCGCGTGGTGGTCTATGAACAGGGCGCCAGGCCCGGCGGCAAAATGGGCGAGATCAGCGACGCTGGTTTCCGCTGGGACACCGGCCCATCCGTCATCACCATGCGCGATGTGTTTGAGCGGCTGTTTTCGCTGGCCGGCCGCCGCCTGGAAGATTACGTCGACTTGCTGCCTTTGCGGCCGATCACGCGTTACTTTTGGCGAGACGGGCTGGTGCTCGACGCCGTGCAGGATGAAGCGGCGATGCGCAAGCAGATCGGCGCGTTCAGCCCGCCCGACGCCGCCAACTACAGCGCGTTTATGCGTTACGCGGCCAGGTTATTCGACACCGTCAAAGAGCCATTTCTCTACAACCGCAAACCCGGGCCGCGCAATCTGGCGCGCCTGCCGTTGCGCGATGCGCTGAAAATCGACGCGATGCGCAGCATGAGTCAGTCGACTGCGGCAAGCTTTCGCGATCGGCGGCTGGCGCAGTTGTTCAACCGCTTCGCGACGTATAACGGCTCCTCGCCCTACAAGGCGCCGGCCACGCTGAACACGATCGCGCATGTGGAAATGGCGCGTGGCGCGTTCTATCCGCGCGGCGGCGTGTTTCAAATCGCCAAGGCCTACGAACGCCTGGCGCGCGAGCTCGGGGTTGAGTTTCGGTACAACACGGCGGTGCGGCGCATCAGCGTCAAAGCTGGCCGCGCAACCGGCGTCGAGCTGATCGGCAGCAGCGGAACTCTGATTTCGGTGCGGGCCGACGCGGTGGTGTGCAACGCCGATTACACCCACTCGCATGTGCGGCTGCTTGAATCCGGGGCGAAAAGCTCGCTCGAACCGTCGTGCAGCGGGTTCGTCCTGCTCTTGGGCGTGCGCGGAACGTTTCCGCGTCTTGCACACCACAACGTGTTCTTCTCCGACAACTATCCGCGCGAGTTCGAAGACATTTTTACACGCAAGGTGGCTGCGGAAGATCCAACGCTGTATGTGTGCGTCACCAGCAAGACTGATCCATCGCACGCGCCGCCCGGATGCGAGAACTGGTTTGTGCTGGTCAATGCGCCCTACCTCAGCGCGGCGTATGACTGGCAGGTTCACGCGGCCAAATACTCCGAACTGCTCAAGCGCATGCTGGCGCGCCAGGCCGGTCTGGACCCTAGCCGTGTGCTGGCGGAAAAGATCATCACTCCGGCGGACTTGCAGCAACGCTATGGCGGCAATCGCGGGGCGATCTACGGCTTCTCATCGAACAGCCTGGGCGCGGCGTTTTTGCGGCCGGACAACCGCGACGGCAAGATTCGCGGATTGTATTACGCGTCCGGCAGCGTGCATCCCGGCGGCGGAGTGCCGTTGGTGACGTTGTCAGGCATGGCCGCTGCGGCGTGCGTCATCGATGATCGGCGGCGGTAACTCGCGAGATGGAGCCCATGCGCCCCATCACGTCGGCGGGCGGTATTTGACATCCAGCTCGCGCAGGCGGGGCAGATGCACGGCGAGGCGTTCGCTGAAGTCGGCATAGTCTTTGTGGCCGGCTTGCACCCAGACCGCATCGGCCAGCGCGCACAGGCGCGGAAAGGTCATAAAGTCGAGCTGCTCAGGCGTGGGAATGTACTCGGTCCATAGCTGGCACTGCGCGCCAAGTACATGCCTGGCTTGCTCCGGCGTCAGAGCCGCAGGAACTGGCTCGTAGTTGTAAACCTGCTCGAGCGGCAGCAAGCCGCCGATAGCCAGCGGCTCGTTTGCCTTGTCTTCCGCCTGGTAATAGTCGAAGTAGGTGTATTTGTTGGGCGCCATCACCACATCGTGTCCGGCTTGCGCGGCGGCGATGCCGCCCGCCTCGCCGCGCCAGGACATGACCACGGCGTTCTGCGCCAAGCCGCCTTCGAGAATTTCGTCCCAGCCGATCAACACGCGCCCGCGCGCATTGAGATAGTCATCCATCTGGCGAATGAACCAGCTTTGCAGCTCGTGCTCGTCCTTCAAACCGAGCGCGCGCATTTTGGCCTGCGCGCGTTCGCTGGCTTTCCACTCGTCTTTTGGGCATTCATCGCCGCCAATGTGAATAAAACGGCTGGGGAAGATGTCCATCACCTCGTCGAGCACGTCCTGGTAAAACCGAATCGTGCTGTCCTCAACATTGACCACGTGCTTGTGGATGCCCCATTGGCATGACACGCCCAACGGCTCGCTCAAATTGCCCAACTCTGGATACGCAGCAATGGCCGCTTGCGCATGGCCGGGCATCTCGATCTCAGGCAGCACGGTAATGTGGTGTTCGGCGGCATAAGCCACAGTTTCGCGCGCCTCATCCTGGGTGTAGAAGCCCCCATGCGGCACGCCGTTGAGGACAACGGGCTTGTCTTTGTATTGGTTCTGATGGCCCACCACGGTGCCGGGCCGCCAAGCGCCGACCTCGGTCAGTCTGGGGTATTTTTTTATTTCGAGGCGCCAGCCCTGATCTTCGGTCAAGTGCCAGTGCAGCACATTCATCTTGTGGAGCGCCAGCAGATCGATGTATTTTTTGACCACGGCAAGCGGCATGTGGTGCCGGGCGACATCCAAATGCATGCCGCGCCAGCCAAAGCGCGGCTTGTCGACGATGTGTGCGCAGGGCGCGACCCAGGCCACGCCGGTGACGAGGGTTTTGCTGAAGATTTGGGCGGGCAACAGCTGGCGCAAGCTCTGGCACGCATACATCAGGCCAGCTTCGGCCGAAGCCACAATGAACACACCGTCGGTCCTGATGGTCAGCTCATAACCTTCGGCGCCCATCTCGCGGCTTTCATCGATGGCAAGATGAATATTCAGCCCCGACCCGCCGGCGGTTACCGGCAATGCGAAGCCTGTGGCCGGGCGCAGCCAGGCAGCCAATTGACGGGCTTTGGCCAGCGATGCTGCATCGGCTTCGATGGCGGTGTCGGAGCGAAGTTCGTATTGATCGGATGTGATTGAAAGCTGATCTGGAAGCGGAATGATGGGCATGAGTGCATGGCGTTATAGAGCCAATGCCCGCTCCGGTCAAATTTATCCTCTGCCCATAACGCGGCTGCAACTCATCCCAAACTTTGGACTCCCGCATGCTTGCATATTCGCCATGTAGGCGAAAAAGTGCGGCCTACAGTGATGGATAGGATCTGGAACTCATCCTGAAACTGTGGGCCCCACCTTTTTCGTCAACGTTTCAGGCATGCAAGCAAGGTGGAGTCCACATTTTAGGATGAGTTCTAGAGTGAATTGGCCCCCAGCGTGTGCGGATTGATGACTTTGAAATCGGCATCATCTTCAAGCGGCGAGGACAGCTCTTCCATCTGGCCGGCTTCGCCGATCACATAAAAGCGGCGGCGCGGCAGCGCGGACAGGTCCCAGCGCAGATTTTGATTGGTCAGTTGCGGCGGGGCCTGGTTCGGCTGCTGCGGTTGCGGCTGGGTATAGGGTGTTTGCGGCATCGCCCAATACTGGGGCGGGCTGGGCGGCAACGGCGACGTGTGATGCCACTGGCGGTCGCTTGCGCGCAGATCGCGCGTGCGGGTAAACAGCATCGTGGCCATCATCGTAGTGGGCACCGCAATCATCAGCCCAACAAACGCGCCACCCAGCATCGACATGGTGAACTGATCCACACGCGCGCCGACAAACACAGCCAACACTAGGGCGAACAACACGATCGCGACGGCAAAGGCTTTGAAGATTTTGTCCATTTTGGGGCTCCCACTTGCAGGAATCGGGTTCCTGTGGCTCGGTTTAGTTGGGCATGGCGGCTTGAAAACGAATGGTGCGGCCGCCCGTGCAGGCCAGAAAATCGCCGGCGCCGCTCAAGCGCTCGGCACCCGTTGCAGGCATGCCGCTGGCCATGCGCGCGTCTTCGGAGGAGACCACGCGCCCGATCAGGCGCAACGGCAAATTGGCCTTGAGCAGCGAGCCGATCGACTTCGACGACGGCTTCTGCGTGCAGGCGATCAAGTGAATGCCCACCTCGCGGCCGCGCTGCGCAATGCGCGTGACCAGATCGGTGACGCGCGCACCGCCGGTCATGCACAGATCGGCCAGCTCGTCGATGTAAACCACGATGCGCGGCGCAGGCTCGACGCCGGCCGGCCGGCGTTCCATCGCCTCGACCACGCGGGTAAGCGCGGCGACGGCGTGTTCGGTTTCATGACACACGCCCATCAGCAAATGCCGCTCGATGCCCGTAAGAAATGCGCCGCCCTCAGAGCGTTTGGGATCGATCATGAGCACGCCCAGCTGGCTTGGGCGATGGCGCATGCACAGGCTGAGTACCGCGCTTTGCGCCAGCGATGTTTTGCCCGAGCCCGTGGAGCCGGCAATGAGCAAATGCGACACTTCGGGTGCGGCGATCGAGGCCATCAGCGCCGCGCCGTCGTCGGCCAGCCCAAGGACGGCTGTAAATTGCGGCATGCTGGGGTTGGCGTTCATCAGCGCAGACAAGCGGACTGGCTTGCGCGTCTCGCGCGGAATCTGCACCGCCAGATGCGTGCCGCTCTGCGTCACACGCACATTGCTGTTGCCGAGCGCAAGCGCCAGATCGGCTTGCAGCGCGCGCACGGCATTGACCTTGGTGCCTGGCGCCGGCCGCAGCAACATTTCAACAAAGCCCGGCAGCACTTTGCCGCCAACCACCGACGCAGGCGCGCGGCGATCGCGCAGCACTGCTTCAATCTGATCAGCTGTGTGACACAGTTTCGTATACATGGCGCACCTCCTCGGATCGACTCAACCAGCTTCGACGACAAATGGCACACTCGCAATTCGATCTCAATCTTGTCGTGTGTTCCAGCGATGCGGAACACATTCAACAGAACCGTGAAACGAATTAAGTGCGCCGAGAAACAGAACACCTGTTCTGTAGACGGAAATATAGAACGCCTGTTCTAGTTTGTCAAGATGCGTACGCGAAGAAAAGCAAACCGGTTGGTCGTGGCGTTGGGGAGTTCCACCGCTCCTTCGACTACAGCGGCGCTTACCACCGCGCTTTCAACGCGGCGCCAAGCCGCCTCCGCTCAGAATGGTCGTACTCCATACCCAACAGCGCAAGCATCATACGCGCAACAGCGCGCGCGTGCGTTCCGCTTCGTTGGGAAGGTTGAGCTCGACATACAGCGCAATGGCTTCATCGGCCGCCGCTTCCGCAGCGGCAACGTCGCCTTGCGCCAGATGCGTTTGCGCCAAGCCGCGCCAGGCCGGAGCCTCGGCAAAGCGATCACCGGTGTGGCGCGCGCTCTTGATCGCATCCTGCAACGCGGCAATCGCCTGCGCATAGCGCGCCTGCTTGCCGCGCAACATGCCTAGTGTGAACAGCGCATAGGGCATCGCCGCGGACTCTTCCTGCTCCATCACGCGCAGCGCATAGCGCTCGGCCTCCTCCAGCTCGCCCAGGTTCAAATGCGCTTCGGCAAGGTTGTTCGCGTTGACCGCGATCCAATAGCTTTGGCGGGTGCGTTCAAAAAACGCCAGCGCCCGCTCGGCCTGTGCGATGGCCTCCGCCTGTCGCCCGGCCATGATCAGCGCAAACGCGAGATTGCTGCGGTTGCGCTCCGCGCGCGCCGCTTCGCCGATGGACCGAAACAACGCCTCGGCCTGCTCAAAATGCCGCGCCGCGCGGTTGGCCGATTCGGCGCTTTGCCCGGCGCGCGACAACACGATGCCCAGCGCGGTGTTTGCGCGCGCTTCGCCCAGTTTGTAATTCGCCTGCCGCGCGATCGCCAACGCCTCTTCAAAACGCGCTTGCGCAGCCTCGTAATTGCCCGATTCGTCCTCCACATCGCCGCGCAGGTGCGCGGCCTCAAACAGCGCGATGTCGGCTTCGCGCCGCGCCGTGTCGATGTCGCTCAAACGCCGCAGATGCAGCAGCCCGGTGCGCGCGTGCAAGCGCGCCGCTTCCGCGCCGGAGAGCTGCGCGGCCGAGGCCAGCCCGTCGCGAAACGCCTGCAAGGCATCATCCACCCGGTCCTGGTCGTCCAGCAATTCGCCGCGCAGCCGCTGTGCCTTGGGCGTGCGCGCGTTTTCCGCCGCCCACGGCAGCGCGTTCAAATCGTCCAGCGCCGCCGCGCTTTCACCATTGGCCTGCCACAATTCGGCTCGCAGCAGCGCAAGCACCTGCCGGTCGCGCGCATCCGCAAGCGATTCACGCGACACTGAGCGGAACATGGCCAGCGCGGCCGACGACTGCCCCTGCTCGATCTCGCGATCGCGATTGGCATACCAGGTCCACACCGCCAGCGCGGGCTGCCCGGCCTGCAGAGCGTGATGCGCCGCCTCGGTAAATTCGGCGCGCGCCGAGCAACGCGCGCTGGCCGCCAGATGCAGCGCCGCCCGTGACTCGGCGCTGAGCGCGCGGTAAGCCACATCGCGCACAGCAGACTGCAACGCCACCAGGCCATCGCCGCTGCGCTGCGCCAACCCGCGCCCGACCAGGCCGTCCATCGCCACCGCCGGCTGCGCAAATCCATCGGCCGGAGCGGCGCGCCTGTGCACGCTCAATGCCTCCAGCAATGCACGCTCGTCGCCGGTGAGGCGCTTGCGAATCCAGTCGAGCAACAAGCTAAACGTGGGCGACGCGGGAATCAACCGCAGCGCGTCGCTCACCGTCTCGCCCAGTTGATGCAGCGCGATGAACAAGCGCATCAGCAGCGGATTGCCCCGCGTTACCCGGCATAGCTGCTCGACCTCGGCATCGCGCAGCACGATGGCATGCTGGGCCAGCAGCGCGCGCGCCTCGACCGGCGTAAATCCGCTCAGCACGTAGTGCGCATCGGGCTCAACCAGCAATTGCTGGCCCATAAACAGCGTGGGCGTGTGAGCTCGGCCGCCGTCGACCAGCGCTTCAACAAATGAGCGCAGCCGGATGCGCTCGTCGCCGTCGGTGTCGGCCGGCCGCAAGAGGTCGACCTCGTCAAGGCACAGCAAGGGCGGGCGCGGGCGCGAAGCCAAATCCTCACGCAGCAGCCCAAGCGCCAGGCTTGGATCAATCTCCTGCGGCTTGGCGACAAGCTGCAGCCACAGGTTGGGCGCGCCGCTGCGATACAGGAAGAAACCGAGGCTGAACAACAAACTGCCAAGATGATCGTTGAACCCCGGCCGAAAGGTGTACCAAAACACATCGCGGGCGGCGCCATCATCCGACCAGTTGGAGGCAAGCGCAGCGCCGAGCGTTGTTTTTCCGAGGCCGCTCGGCCCCGACAGCGCAACCAGATGACCGGCGCGCAACCCACCCATGCAACCGCTCAACTCAGACTGCCGTCCGACAATCGCGCGCGGCGCCGGCGCATCCAAACGCAACCCGGGCCGCAACTGCCGCACCAGCGCGGCTTCCAACTGCGCGATGGCCTCGTTGCGATGGCGGTAGTACGTGGCTGGCGATAGCGCCAGATCAACCGCCACACCCTCGCGCGTGCGGCTGGCGTTCGGACGCAAATATGACAGCTGCAGCAGCCGTTGCGGGTCATAGGCACCGCGCCGTTCGGGCAATGATTGAACGGCACTGCTGATCTTTTTTTGCAATGCGCGCCCGCGCCCGCCCGCAGTATCGGCATCGGGCTCGGTGCTCAAATCGATGCCCAGAACATAGGGCGCGGCAAGGGGCGAGTGCGCGCCCAGCCACTCCGGTTCGCCAAAATGTTCAAGCGCTTCTTCGACACTATGACGAAACGACAGCGCAGCAGCTGGCGGCTGGCCCACAGTCGCAGATGCAACCCGCGCTCGACCAGTGCGGGATGTGATCGACGATGTGCTGCGCTTGGACATGATCGCTCAGATTGTATTGAAAATTGAGAGAAAACGACAGATTTGAGAGAGAGCGCTCAAGAATTCATCCTTATGCTTGACATTGCATGCAATTCGCCTTTACAGTAGTGGCGCTAGCGCTTGGGGTAAAGAAAGGTCATAACCTTTCTTGTTATAGGGGATTAATGAGAAATCACTTTGTTCGCGGTCTGGCTGGTTTCGCAGTAGCGCTCGGCGCCTTTGGCGCGCCAAACCTGACACACGCCCGTTCTGCATCTGTATCGCCGACAGCGTGCAACACCGATACGCCCTTTAAACCGACATCGGCCAATTTCTGGTCCTTCTCGGTCGACTTTGGCGATGGCAGCACAGATGGATGCTTGATGGTGTCCGGCTTGGACGCAAACGAAGTCAAGTACCACCCGATCGCCTGTGATGTGAAAGGCTCGGTCAGCGTGGTCAACGGCGCCGGCAAGTTTGATGGCACTAGCTATCTGTCCTGCAACATTGATTGGGCCACATACATGCCGGGCATCAAACCGCTTGCCGTCTATGGCAACAGCTACACGATGAAGGCGTCGATCACCGGACTCACCGGCTCAAGCTCGTTGAGCTTCGGCAATCCGCTCATCCATCACGCCAGCACCAGCCTGTATTTGCCTCGCAGCGCGCCGGGCGCCAGCGTTGGCAAGCTGTTTCAAACCAGCGTGTTCAACGGCCAAAGCTACGGCTCGCAAAGTGGAGAAGCGGTCGCTAACACACCGATTTACTTCCGCTCCTGGCATGGCTGCGGGCAGCTGAACGGCTTCTTCTTCAACTGCCGCGTAAAGCACTATCTGAACAACACGCTGGTGTATCAAGCCGCCACCGCCGGACCCGTGCAGTTCGACACCCAGTCGCAGTCTGTCACCATTGGCATGTCGCCGCTAATCGGCGAGCGCCTGGGTGGCATGCTGGACTTCGCAGTGATCGATCCGCAGGCGGGCAAAGGCACCTGACCCGCACCACGGACACCTTCCTGCGCGTGAACAGCGGCTCGGCGAGACATCGCCGGGCCGTTTTTGTTATGACGCTCCGGCGCATGACGATTGTCACGCATCCTGTGCATGACGCGCCACACTTCCTCGCGCGCTATGCGAGCGATAGCATCAACGCCAGCCAGCCGCCCCGCGCGCCTGGTTCGCAGTATGAAACCTTCACCCACGACACTTCCACGCCCGGTGCGCGCAGCCGCATCCCTCGCTGCGCTGCTTGTGCTGAGCGCCTGCAGCACGCGCAATATCCCGTTTCTCGGCGGCAATCAGCAACAAGCCAGCGCGCCAACAGCCTCAACCGAACGCGTCACGGTTGAAGAGGGCGATATCGAGGATCGCGTCATCGGCACCGGCAAAATCGTCGCCCGCAAAACCACCGATGTGCCGTTTGCGCAGGCAGGCACCATTGTCGAAGTCAGCGTTAAAGTGGGCGATTCGGTCAAGAAAGGCCAGCCGCTGGCGCGCATCGACGACACCAGCCTGAAGAACGCGGTGCGACAGCAACAGCTCAATGTGCTCGCAGCCCTTGCCGCCCACAGCCAAACCATCGCCGGTCCGAGCGCCGCCGATGTAGTCGCAGCCGAAGCCGCGCTGCGCAGCGCCAATGCCGCGTACGCCGATTTGGGGCGGCCACCCTCCCAGGCGGAGATAGCCGCCGTGCAAGCCTCGCTGCAAAACGCAGAGGCATCGCTGCGCTCGGCGCAAGCGGCCTACGATCGGCGCGCGGCGCGCGATCCCGGCATCAGCGCGTCAAGCGAAGCACTGGCGCTCGAAAAAGCCACCAACGATTACAACCTGGCAAAAGCCAACTACGACGCCAAGTTCGAAAAGAAAACCACCGCCCAATACGCCAGCGCCTCGGCCGCCATCGCCAACGCAAAAAAGAGCCTGGCCGCGCTGCAGCCTGCGGCCACGTCCGTCGAAACAGCCAGGATCAAAGTCGAGCAGGCGCGGCTCACGCTCGAATTGGCCGAAGCCGAGCTGCCAAACGCCGTGCTGCTTTCGCCAGTGGACGGGCTGGTCACGGGGGTCAACATCGATGTCGGCGAAAGCGCGGGCGGCGCGGCAGCAGCTGTGCAAATTGTCGATTTCGCCGAGCCGGTGTTCGAAGTCAACCTGGACGAAGTGGACCTGTCCAGCGTCAAGCTTGGCCAGGAGGCGCGCCTGCGGCTGCAGACCTACCCGGATCAACCGATCAAAGCCGTGGTCAGCGAAATCGCGCTGGCCGGCACAGCCAGCGGCAATGTCACCACCTATCTGGTGCGGTTGACCGTGCCGCGCACGGAAGGCCAGCCGATGATTCTGCTGTCTATGAGCGGCACCGCCGAGATCATCACCTCGCGCATCGCCAAGGCAGTTCTGGTGCCCTCAGGCGCGCTCATAGTCAATACGCAAAGCAAAACGTACAGCGTGCTCAAAGTCAACGGCGACGCCGTGGATACGATCCAGGTTGAGATCGGCGCAAAGTCGTCCGACAAAACACAGATACTAAAGGGCATAGCGGTGGGTGATGTGCTGGCGATTCCAGCCGTGCGCGTGCAGACCTCGGCAGCTGGCCCCGGCGGCGGTGGCGGTGGCGGTGGCGGCAGGCCCTAATCATGATCGAACTCAAAAACGTCACCAAAGCCTATGAGATGGGCGATCAAGTGGTGAAGGCGCTCGACGGCGTCGACCTCACCCTGCAGGACAACGAATTCGTCGCCATCATCGGCCCAAGCGGCAGCGGCAAGAGCACGCTGATGAACATCATCGGCTGTCTCGACACGCCGACCAGCGGGCGCTACATCTTGAACGGCGAAGACGTCAGCAAGATGCGCTCGAACCAGCTGGCCGATGCGCGCAATCGACACATCGGCTTTGTGTTCCAACGCTTCAACTTGCTCGGACGCGTCAGCGCGCTGCGCAATGTCGAGCTGCCAGCGCGTTACGCCGGCTTGAACGGCCGCGCCCGCAGACTTCGCGCCATGGAAGCCATGACAGCCGTCGGCCTGGCTGATCGCACAAAACACACTCCGGTCGAGCTCTCGGGCGGACAGCAACAGCGCGTGGCGATTGCCCGGGCGCTGATCAACCAGCCCAGCATTCTGCTGGCCGATGAACCCACCGGCGCGCTGGATTCAAAAACCGGCCAGGAGATTCTTGGGCTGTTCGAGCGCCTGCACCGCGAACGCGGCATGACGGTGATTCTGGTCACGCACGATCCAAGCGTGGCCGCGCACGCCAATCGCATTATTTCGATCCGCGACGGCAAAATCGAAAGCGATGTGGCCAGCATGGCCGTGCGCCCGATCGCGCCGGCGCATGTCGCAGCAGCCGCCGCACGTTCAGAACCTACTGCACCTCCAGCACCTGCTGTAACACCTTCGGCAGTGGCCACGCCCATTGTCGCCACCACGCCTATGACACCTGCCGAATCCACAACGCCCGTCGCTCCGGCGACACCTTCGACTCCCGCCACGCCACCAGCCGAGCGGCTTCCGCTCCCTCGCGTGCTCATCACCGCATTGCTCTCGATTGCGCTGGGCGTCGGATTGGTCTTTTTGCTGCGCACGATAGTGGTCGGCGGATTGGGGTTGCCCGCATTTGGGCCGCTCAGCATCACCACGCCATTAATTTTCTCTGGCGTATTGCTGACGCTGGGTGCGGCGGTGTTTGCAGTGCTGTCGCGCACTGTGGCCAAACCGGTATCGGTTTTCAACAAGGTGGCGTTAATTGCGCTGCTGCTGTCGTTTGTGCCCATCGGTCTGCGCATCGCCAGCCCGGCATCGTTGCCGGCGTTTATTAACGGCGGCGGAAACTTCGCCGGGCGTCCAGCCGGGCAACGCAGCGCCGCAGGCGGACAAGGCCAGCAAGCGAATGGCGCGGGCGCCAATGCCGGTGCGGCGAATAACAGCAACGACGGCGCAGCAACCAACAACAACGGCGCAACGGACGCTGGCCAAAACGAGCAAAATGCCGGCGCCAGCACAGGCGCTGGCGGCCAACGGGGCAACCGGCAGCGCGGCGCAGGCGCGGGCGCCGGACTCAACGGCATCCTGGTCAGCGGCACGCTGGCGCTGATGCATCTGGCGGCCTATGGCGCAAGCGTGGGCGTTTTCTCGCGTCTGGCGCCGCGCAAACGGAAGAAAATATGAGCCTGCTTGAAACATTACGCACTGCGCTGGAAGGCCTGCTGGCCAACAAGCTGCGCACGATTCTGACCATGCTCGGCGTGATCATCGGCGTGGCGTCGGTGATCACCCTGTTATCCATCGGCGCGGGCGTGACCAACAGCATCCAAAGCCAGTTCAGCGGCTTGGGGGCGCAACTGGTCACCATCTTTAACAACAACCGCGTGCCCGGCGCGCGGTTGACGTTGCAGGATGTCGAAACACTGTCCGATCCATTGCAGGCGCCCAGCCTGGTGCGTGTGGTGCCCGGCGTCAACGGCAACGACACGGTTAGCGCAGGCGGCAACAACCGCTCTACGCAAATCACCGGTGCCACGCTGCCCTTCTTTGCATTGCGCAACATCAAACTATCGGCGGGCGAGTTGTTCAGCGCCGGCGACATTGACGCGCGCACGCGCGTGGCCGTGCTGGGCGGCAGCATTGCCGAGACGCTCTTCCCCAACTCTAGTCCGATCGGTCAAACCATCCTGATCGGCTCAGTGCCGTTTCGTGTGGTGGGTGTGGCGGTGAAACAAGGCGGCTTTGGCCCGCAGAGCGGCGATGACACCGTCTATGTGCCGCTGACGGTCGCGGCTGAAAAACTGTATGTCCGGCGGCAGGGCGGCATCAAGGCGCTGTCGGCCGTCTATGTGGAGATGGCGGCGGGCTCCGATGCCACGGCCGTGTCGGCAGAGATCACCAAAGTGCTGCGCAAGCAGCACAACCTGCTGCCCGGTCAGGAAGATGATTTCCGCATTCAGAACCAGGCGCAAATTCTCGACACGCTCAACACGGTGGCGACCACGCTCACCGCGTTCCTCGGCGCCATCGGCGCGATCTCGCTGCTGGTGGGCGGCATCGGCATCATGAACATCATGCTGGTCAGCGTGACCGAGCGCACGCGCGAGATCGGCGTGCGCAAGGCCACCGGCGCGCGCGATGGCAGCATTCGCTTCCAGTTTTTGATCGAGGCCGTGGTGGTGACCAGCATCGCCGGCGTCATCGGCATACTGCTCGGCGCAGGCATCGCCGCCGTAGTGGGCAGCGTGCAGACATCGCTTGTGCCCCAAGTACAAGCCAGCTCGGTCATCGTCGCATTTGCAGTGTCAATGGGCGTGGGCGTGGTGTTCGGGCTGTATCCGGCCTGGCGCGCCAGCCAGTTGCAGCCGGTTGAGACGCTGCGCTACGAATAATCCACAATTCATCGCGTGAATGAGGTATTGCGTCTGCTCCGCTTAAGCGCGCTGCTGCGGCTGGCGCTGGCCGCCGTTCTGGGCGCGCTGGCGCTCCTGGGCATGCGTGGCGGGTCGTGGTGGCCTAGTTTGGCCGCCACCGTGGCGTCGGTATTGACGCTGGCGCTGGCCTGGTTCACCGAACGGCGCGGCTCTCTCTCGCAGCGGCGCGTATTGACCGTGCTGGGCGCGGCGCTGCTGATCAACATGCTCGAGATTCTGATTTCCGCCGTGCTCTTTGTCGACGCTCGTCCCGATGGCGGGCGCGGCGCGCAAGACGGATTTCGTTTGATGCGCGCGCCACCGTCGCTCTTCCTGCCGCTAACCTTTGCCTTTCTGCCCTCGGCGCTGGGCGCATGGTTGCTGGGCAAACGCGGCAACTTTGGCTGGACGGCGTTTGTCGTGGCGTTGTTTGTGGCGACGGGTGGGCTGCTGTTTGCATTTCTCGCTACGGAACTGCGCTTCGAGTTAAGCGGCTTTCTGGCCCAGGCGATCATCGCAGTGCTGATCAACTTTTTTCTGGCCACGCTGGCCGACGCCGAACGCGCGCGACAGCTTGAGCTTGAGCAGGCCAATCAGCAGCTGGTGGAGCAGGCGCGCATGCGCGAGCAGCTGGCCAGCAGCCGCGAACGCGTGCGGCTGGCGCGCGATCTGCATGACACCATGGCGCACTCACTGGCCGGCCTGGTGGTGCATATCGACGCAATCGACGCGCTGATGGCGCAAAAGCCGGAGCAGGCGCGGCAGGAACTGGCGCGCGTGCGCGAAGCCGCTCGCAGCGGTCTGGCCGACACGCGCAACGCCATTGCCGATCTGCGCGGCAGCATGGCGATCGATTTGGGGCTGGCCAGCGCGCTGCAACGCGCCATTGAGCTGCAACACGCGCAATCGCCGGCGCAGTTGCATTGGAACGCCGCAGGCGATCTTGGCGCGTTCGAGTCGCTACCGCCGGAAACGGCCGACACGCTGTTTCGCATCGCGCAAGAGGCGATGTCGAACGCGGTGCGCCATGCGCAGGCGCACAACGTGTGGGTGTCAATAACGCACGACGCCGAGGCGCGACGGCTGATCATGGCCATCAAGGACGACGGCATCGGCTTTGATCCGCGCGCACCGCAAGCCGATCGCTTTGGCTTGCGCGGCATGCGCGAACGCGCCGAGCTTATCGGCGCGCACTTGCGGCTGAGCAGCGTGCAAGACCAGGGCACCGAAATCGAAGTGACCTTGCCCGCTTAAGTGTTTGCTGAGCGACACATCCGCGCGTCGCGCCGCCTTCGTTTGTATTGATATGACGGCAGTGAAGGAGCAACCGATGAGCAGCAGAAAACGCATGCCATTCAACCCCGAACAGCTCAATCAGATGCAGTGGTATCTGGGCGAGGAGACGATCGAAGACTATGACGATGGTCTGATCACGCGCCGCACCCTGTTGCGTCGCTTGATCGCAATTTGCGGCGGCGGCACAGCAGCCGCGGCCTTGATGAGCGCGTGCGGTGCGCCGGTCAATGCGCCTGCCGCCACAGCAGCGCCAAGCACCCCGCTTGAGCCGACGACAGCGCCGACTGAGCCGACTTTGGCGCCCGCAGCCACGGCTGCGTCGACCGGCACTGCCCAACCGCAGGCCGTTGATGCGACGGCGACCGCCCCTGAAGCCACAGCGTCGCCGGCACCCGCCGCAGCGGAAGCGCCCAAAGGCGGCCCGGCGCTTTCAGTGCCCGCGGACGACCCGGCCGTGCGCGCTGAGGATGTCACATTCCAAAGCAGCGCCGCAATCACGGGCTATCTTGCGCGGCCCAGCGCCGACGGTGTGTATGCCGGCGTGATCGTAATCCATGAAAATCGCGGCTTGACTGATCACATCAAGGATGTGGCGCGTCGCCTGGCCAAAGCCGGCTTTATTGCGCTGGCGCCCGACCTGGTTTCGCGCAGCGGGAAAACTACGGCGCAAACCGATTCGGCCCAGGTGGCCGGCGTGTTGGGCGGCGCGAACCCGGAGGATTTGATCGCCGATCTCAACGCCGGCATCGCGCTAGTGGGCGCGCAGCCGGGCATCAAGTCCGAGAAGGTTGGCGTGGTCGGGTTTTGTTTTGGCGGCGGCTATGCGTTGCGCCTGGCGGCGGCCAATCCAAACGTGGGCGCGGCCGTGTGCTACTACGGTGTGACGCCGCAGCCGGCCAGCATGATGGCCGCGACCAACGCCACCGTGCTTGGGCAATACGGCAGCGCCGATGCGCGCGTCAACGGCACCATTCCGGCGCTTGAAGAGGCCCTCACCGGCGCGGGCAAGACGTTTGAAAAACACATCTATGAAGGCGCCGGCCACGCCTTTAACAACGACACCGGCCAGCGCTACGACGAAAAGACCGCTGTCGAAGCCTGGTCGCGCACGCTGGCTTGGTTTGAAAAATACCTGTGAGCGCGGATCCGGCTCGGCGAGGCGATGACACGGCAGGGGCGTATCATGACCCCATGCGCCCGATTCGCGTGCTGATTGCCGACGATCAAGACATCATCCGTCAAGGTTTGCAGATCATTGTTGATCAGCAGGATGACATGACCGCCCTGCCACCCGTGGCCGATGGCATGAGCGCGCTGCAGGCGGCGCGCGCGCTGCGGCCGGATGTGGTGTTGATGGACATCAAGATGCCCGTCATGGACGGGATCGAAGCCACGCGCGCCATCACGCGCGAGCTGCCGGCCACGCAAGTGATCATCCTGACCACCTACGACACCGACGATCTTGTGTTTGACGGCGTGCGCGCCGGCGCCCAAGGCTATCTGCTCAAAGACGCCGGCAGCGCGGCGATTCTTGAAGCCATTCGCGCTGTGCAACGCGGCGAATCACAGCTTGATCCACAGATTGCGCGCAAGATGATGGATGAATTCAGACGGGTCAGCACGGCTCAGTCACAGCAGCCCGAAACACCGCGGCCGGTCAGCGGCAACAGCCCGGCGCTTGAAGCGTTGACCGAGCGCGAAACGGATATTCTGACACTGTTGGCGCAAGGCCTGAGCGGACGCGACATCGCGCAAAACCTGCACATCACCGAAGGCACGCTGCGCAATCACATCAGCAATATTCTGGGGAAGCTGCATGTCAACGACCGCGCGCAGGCGATTGTGGCGGCCGCCAAGCGCGGCATCATCCGGTTTTAATCGCAACTACTTTTTTGACCCAAAAATGCCGCCGAGGATGCCGCGCACGATGGAACGGCCCACGCTGCTGCCCACCGTTCGCGCCGCGCCCTTGGCAAATGACCCAAGCACCTTTTCGCGTTCCCGCGCGGCGCGCGCAGCTTCTTTCTCGCGTTGCGCCTCCAGGCGGGCCAGTTCTTTCGCCTGCTGCGCGTCAATTCGGGCTTGCTCTTTGGCCTGTTGCGACTGCTGCTTTTCGCGCGCCTTGTCGTCCCGCGCCTGTTGCTTGGCCAGTTCGGCCTGGCGGGCGGCTTCTGCTTCGGCTGCCGCGTCGCTGCTCATCTTCTTGTTCAGCAATTCATAGGCCGATTCGCGGTCGACCGCTTTTTCATAGTGGCCAAACAGCAGCGATGCCTGAATCAATTGCTGGCGTTGCTGCGGCGTGATCGGGCCAATCTGGCTGTGCGGCGGCAGGATGAATGCGCGCTGCACGATGCCGGGCATGCCTTTCTCATCAAGAAAAGAGACTAGCGCCTCGCCCACGCCCAATTCGGTGATCGCCTGCATGGTGTCGATCTTGGGGTTGGGCCGAAATGTGTCGGCGGCGGCCTTGACCGCTTTTTGGTCGCGCGGCGTAAATGCGCGCAGCGCATGCTGCACGCGGTTGCCCATCTGGCCCAGGATCACATCGGGGATGTCGATCGGGTTCTGCGTGACGAAATACACGCCCACGCCTTTCGAGCGGATCAAGCGCACCACCTGCTCGATTTTGTCGAGCAGCTGAGACGGCGCATCGTTAAAGAGCAAGTGCGCCTCGTCAAACACAAACACCAGCTTGGGCTTGTCTAGATCGCCCACTTCGGGCAGCTGCTCAAACAGCTCGCTCAGCAGCCACAGCAAAAATGTGGCGTACAGCTTGGGCGCCTGCAGCAGCTTATCGGCGGCCAGGATATTGATCATCCCTTTGCCGCTGGCGTCGGTTTGGATCAAATCGTCGAGATTGAGCGCGGGCTCGCCGAAAAACTTCTCGCCGCCCTGCTGTTCGAGAACAAGCAGGCCGCGCTGAATGGCGCCAATGCTGGCGGGTGAAACGTTGCCATATTTGAGCCGAATCTCATCGGCGTTTTCACCCACATAGGTCAGCAGAGCGCGCAGATCCTTGAGGTCAAGCAGCAGCAGGCCGTTGTCATCGGCGGCCTTAAACGCGATATTGAGCACGCCTTCCTGGGTGTCGTTGAGATTCAACACGCGCGCCAGGAGCAGCGGGCCCATCTCAGAAATGGTGGAGCGCAACGGGTGGCCCTGCTCGGCAAACACATCCCATACCGTGACCGGGCATGCCTCGAAGGCGAAGTCTTTCAAGCCCAGCTGCTCCAGCCGCGCCATCACGCGCTGATTTGTGGCGCTGCCGGGCTGGCTGATGCCGGTGAGATCACCTTTGACATCGGCCATGAACACCGGCACACCGACACGGCTCAGGCTTTGGGCGAATGTCTGCAATGTGACAGTTTTGCCAGTGCCGGTGGCGCCGGTGATCACACCGTGGCGGTTGGCCATGCGCGGCAACATAAACAGATCGGTCTCGCCCTTGGCGATCAATAGTGGGTCAGCCATGAAGTCTCCTGGTTGGAAGAGAAAATTATACGTCGCCCAAACAGCGCGGCGCCCGGCACGGCGGAGGCACGCGGATACGCAGAGGCGCGGAGCATTCCGCCTGCTGTGCGCCCTGGCATCTTCGCGTGGCTCTGTCGCTCAAGCCACCCGCAGAAAATCTGTGCCGCGAATCAGCCCGCCGGGCTGGCATTGCCGGCAGAAGTTGGTGATGCGCTGGTTGGCGCCCACCAGTGAAATGACCGCGCCGCAGCGCGGGCAAGGCTGGCCGGTTTTCATGTGCACCTTGAGAAAATCGCGCGGCTTGGTGTGGATGCGTTCACCCATTTCGGCGCGCACCTGCGCGGTGGCGTCGATCAGCGTGCTGCGCATGCCGTCGTAAAGCTGCTGAATCTCTGCCGCGCTGAGCGTGCTGCGCTTGCGATAGGGATGAATGCGCGCAGTCCACAAGATCTCGTCGGCATAGGCGTTGCCGATGCCGGCCACAAAGACGCTGCGCACCAGCACGCCTTTGATCTCGCCCTGAAATTTGCGCAGTCGCGCCTGAAAGTCGGCAAATGAAATCTCAAGCGGTTCCGGTCCCATGTCTTCGAACCCGGGCACGCGCGCTTGCTCCGGGTGCGGACGGGTGAGATACAGCTGGCCCATCTGTTTCATGTCGATGTAGCGCAGCTGCCCGCCGCCCGACAAGCTGAAAATCGCGTGGGTTTTGCCCATGCGCTTGTCTGCTGGCGCGGCCAGCTGCAGCCGCCCGGTCAGTTTGGGGTTGATCGTGAGATGCAGCGCGCCGGCGCTGAGCGTGAAAATCAAAAACTTGCCGCGGCGCTTGACGCTGTCGAGCATCGCGCCGGTCAGCGCAGTTTCAAATCCCTCGCCGGTGAGATCGCGCGCGACGATGCCACCGCCGGGAGGAAGCAACTCGGCGCGTTCGATGCGCTGGCCGGCGACGCGCCGTGTCAGCACTTCCGCCACAACATCGAGTTCCGGCAGCTCAGGCATGCTAAATCGTTACGACATGCGGGGCGGGCTCGCTTTCGCAAACTGGCAGGCTTGCGCGCACCACGGTGCCTTGGCCGGGTGCACTGGCAATCTCTGTGCAGCCGCGCTGCTCCGCCGCGCGTTCGCGCATAGACTGCAGGCCTAAGTGATCGCGATGAGGCCCGTTTGGGTCAAAGCCCACGCCGTCGTCGCGCAGCTCCAGCGTCACGCATTCGTTGTCGGCGCGCAGCGTCACTCCAATGTTTTTGGCCTGGCTGTGATGGATGGCGTTTTGAAGACCTTCAATGGCGATGCGGTAGAGCGCCTCTTTCGCGTCCATGGACAGCTGCGGCTCAGAGCGGCCCAAATCGACCGTAATGGCCGCTTTTGAGCGCGTGGAGACGCTGCTGACATGCTTTTCGAGCGCGCCAATCAGCCCGTCGTTTTGCAGCGTCTCCGGGCGGAGCGTAAAGATCAAAGCGCGCATCTCGGTCAATGCGGTGTTGGCCAGATCAACGGTGTAGTTCATGGCTGTTTCGGCGCGCTGTTTCGATTCGCCCAATTCCTGCATGGCTGTGCGCGTGCCCAGCACGATGCCAAACAGCGCCTGCGAGACCGAATCATGCAGCTCGCGGGCCAGGCGATTGCGCTCGGCATGCACGCGCGCGCGGGTGGCTTCTTCGCGCAAGCGCGTGTTTTCGATGATGCCGGCAACCTGGTTGGCGAAGGCCAGGGCCAGGTCGGCGTCGTGATCAGTGAAGTGCGCCGGCTCTGGATGCGTGATTGAGATCAAGCCAATCGCCTTGCCCCGCACAATCAAGGGCACGCCCAGCCACGATCCCGTGCGCACCGGCGCCGCGGATTCGGCGTGCCCGTTTGAATGCGCGTTTTGTGGCGCGCGCGCGACATCGTCCACGATGACGGGTTCCAGCTTGCTCAGCGCCCGCGCCGAATGCGGCGCAAGGCTGAGAGGCAGCGCGGCGTCGCTGCCGCCCGCCGGCCGGGTGACGCTGCCGTCTGGCTGCACCAGATGCAGCGCGCCGTCGTGCAACAGCATCACGCCGGCATTGCCATACCGCACCACTGTGCCAAGCTGAACCAGGGTGTTTTCGAGCAGCGTGCGCAGATCCTGGGTTGATCCGACGACGCGCGTGATTTCGAGCAAGCGCGTCCGCTCGTTCAGGCGATGTTCCAGCTCAATGCGCGCGCGGTCGACCTCCTGCGTGGCGCTTTGCAGGCTGGCCATGGTCGTGTTGATGCGGTTGTAGAAGCGCCAAAACCGTTGCAGCACATCCACGCCGATGCCAAGCACGCATAAAACCAGCAGCGCGCCTATGGCAAGGGGCGGCAGATTGGCGCGCAGCGGAAAAAGTTCCAGGCGATGAAGCTCGGCGATGAGCAAACACAAGGCCAGCGCAGCAAATGCGAGGATGCTTCCGGCATACATCACGCGCCGGCTGGACACAGAAAGCGCATACCCGACAGCCGCCACGATGCACAACACCGAGCCGGGCAGCAGATAACCGGACGTGACGACCATCACAAGCGCAAGCGTCAGTCCGCCGACCCAGGGGATCACCGTCATGGCAAGGGTATTGCCGAGATGCATGGCGGTGATGTATGTGACGGGAATGATAAAGATTACGCTGATGATGAGCGTGACCATCAGCGAGGCCAGCGAAGGTTCCAGCACCAGCCAGGCAAGGGATGCCGCCAGGGCGACGCCTGCCAACATCTGAGGCCAGAGCGTGCGCACCGTAATAATCTTCTTGGGAAGCTCGTTAAGCCCGCTCAGGGGTTGTGCGGCTTGTCTCATGTCCCGTCCCCGCAATATACGGGGTAATTGTATGAAAAATTGCGAGTTAATCCATACCTTCTGTACACGATTCTTGCGGTGAAAAGACTGAGAGTTTGCGGCGCGCTAAGCAATATGGCGTAGGCAAATCGTGCCTGGGGAAAGGTCATGACCTTTCCAGCGCTTATGCCAGCCCATCCTGCTCGCGCGCCAGCAACTGGGCTTTGCGCTCAGCGCCCCAGCGATAGCCGCCGGTTACGCCGCCTTCGCGCACCACGCGGTGACACGGAATCACAACGGCAACGCGGTTGGCGCCGCAGGCATTGGCGACCGCGCGCGTCGCGGTGGGGCGGCCAATGGCCTGCGCCACTTCAGCGTAACTGCGCGTCTGCCCCTGCGGGATTTCGCGCAGCGCCTGCCACACCTGCGCCTGAAAAACCGTGCCTTGCACATCCAAAGGCAGCTGCCGCAACGCCGCGTGATCGTGTTTGCGCGCCAGAAATAGACCCACGCTTTCAGCATAGCCGCGCAACGTTTCGGTTGGGCCGGCCGCCAGGCGCGCATTTGGATACTCGGCGCACAGCTGGCTTACAAGCGGCGCATCGGCCTCGCCAAAATAGAGCGCGCAGATGCCGCGCTCGGTGGCGGCCACCAGCATGCGGCCGAGCGCGCTGTCCATCAGCATGTACTGAATCGCCGCGCCTGCGCCGCCGGCGCGATAGCCGCCCGGCGTCATGCCCAGGCCATGGCTTTCACCATACGCCACGCTGTTGGAGTTATA
The DNA here is from genome assembly GCA_031368515.1 of Chloroflexota bacterium. Taxonomy (GTDB): domain Bacteria; phylum Chloroflexota; class Anaerolineae; order J036; family Brachytrichaceae; genus CANJQH01. The sequence goes on along the minus strand of JANMNW010000485.1, from coordinate 9,652 downwards.
ACCGGCGTCCTGAATCGCCGCGGTCACCGACGCAGCGCCGGACAACTGCCGCGTCAACTGCGCCGAGCGATGCGTTTTGGCATATTGCATAGGCGACACGCCCATCACGCGCTTAAACACGCGCTGCACATGAAACGGGCTGAACCCCAGCTCGCGGCTCAGCGCATCGAGCCGGGCATGGCCGTTGGATTCGATGAAGGCAGCCGCTCGCGCGGCCAACTGCGCGGCGGGCAGCAGCACGCTGCGCGGCTGGCAGCGCTTGCACGGCCGGTAGCCCTGTGCTTCAGCCGCGTCGGCGCTGTCAAAAAACTCGACATTTTTGCGCAAGGGCCGCGCCGCGCATGAAGGCCGGCAATACACGCGCGTTGTGCGAACGGCCACAAAAAAACGCCCGTCATACGCCGCATCCTTTTTGTCGAACGCCGTCCACATTTCATCGCTGTTCATACGGTTGATGATAGCCAGCGCCGCGCCCCGCGCCATCGGTTTCTTGCGCTAATCGTCGTATCCGATGACTCGGCGCAGGGCAACTGTGTGCGCGTCGCAAGAGAGCCGTAGGTGCGCCGCCCGTGCACTGTGTATGCTTCGGCCCGTGTTTTCGCTGATTCGACGATTTTTTCTTGCCGGCTTGCTGGCGCTGGCCGCATGCAGCCAAGCCGAGCCTGCATCTGTGCCGCCTGCCACCCGGTATCCGGCTGCGCGGCTGCCATCGCCAGGCTATGGCTTTGAAGCCTACCTGTGGTGGAAAGAGGAAGTGGCCACGCGCGATCTGGGGCTGATTCGCGAAGCGGGCTTCACTTGGGTCAAGCAGACGTTTGCCTGGCGCGACATCGAAATCGAGAAAGGCAAGTATGACTGGAGCCGCGCCGATCGCGTCGTGTTTCTCGCAACCGAGGTGTTTACACACAACCTCATCGTCCGGCTGGATCGCGAGCCGTGGTGGGATCGCTTCGATTACCCCCTCGATCAGGGCATTGCCTCTGGCCCGCCCAAATCGCTGCCCAATTTTTTTGACTTTTGCAGCGTCATCGCCGCCCGCTATGCCGGCAAGATTGCGGCCTATCAGATCTGGAATGAGCCCAATCTGGCGCGCGAATGGGGCGGGCAGCCACCCGATCCGGCGCGCTACGTCGAGATGCTCAAAGGCTGTTACGTCGCCATCAAGCGCGCGGATCCCAAGGCATTGGTCATCAGCGCCGGTCTGTCGCCCACCGGCAATGGCCCGCCAGCGGCCATGCCAAATGAGCAATATCTGATCGAAATGTACAAGGCCGGGGCCGCGCCGTATTTTGATTTGCTAGGCGTGCACGCGCCGGGTTTTCGCGCAGCGCCGGAAACATCGCCAGACGAAGTGGCGCGCACAAAAGAATTGGGCGGCCAGCGCTTTTTCTCCTTTCGGCATGTCGAAGACATGCGCGCGATCATGACACGCCATGGCGATGCCGGGAAGCAAGTGGCCGTGCTGGAATTTGGCTGGACGACCGATAAAGTCAACCCAAGCTATGCCTGGTTTGCCGTGGATGAGGCAACCAAAGCGCGCTACATGACCGGCGCATTCGCCTGGGCAAAAGCCAACTGGTCACCGTGGATCGGCCCGATGATTGCGCTCTCGATGCCGCAATTCGATTGGACGCTGGACAACGAGCAATATTGGTGGGCGGTGATCGACCCGATGTATCCGCAGACGGTGACGCGCCCAGCCTATGATGCGCTCAAGCGCATGCCAAAGTAAGCGCGTAATGTGAATCACAAGGTGGGCCCACTCTCGGACGGGTGGGGGATCAGCTCGCCTGCGCCAGCACCGCATCGGCCGCCGCTGTCTGAAAGTAGCGGCGATATGCGCGCGTTTCTTCGAGCCAGTACACCATCCGTTCGCGCGCGCCTGGCTCGCCTCGCTGCATGTCGATCGCCGCCCGCACCGTCTCCGGCCGATGGTTGATGCGCCGCGCCATGCGCTTGAGCACAGCCGCATCGTCCAGCGCATCGCCGCGCTGTTGCGCCACCTTGACCATCCCCAACACCTGTGCATACACCTGCTCCAGGCTGTCCGCTGTTGCAGCGACAGGCGCGCTCAAAATCGCCACCGTGCCAGGCTGCGCCTCGTCCAACATCTCGCGCAACGCTTCCGGGCTCGGCGGCGCATCCCAGACCGCCAGCACTGCGCCAGGCGTCACGCCTGCGCCGGCTTTCCACACGCTCACATGACCGGCGCCGTGCGCTTCTTGCAGCTTGCGCAACGCGTCGTCACGACGCAATTCTCCGCGCAGATCGATGATCGCAAAACGCCGGCTGAATACCGGCGCCGCCGTGGCGTCGCTATCCTGAGCCGGCTTCGCCTCCTGTGCGGCGCGCTCCAGCGCCACCACCTCGATCTGCGCGCGCGCTTTGTCGCGATACACATCGCGGCGCAGGCGAAAGCGCAACTGCACGGCTTCGTCGGGCGCAGGCATGCTCACATGCGCGCTTCGCCACCACGCCGCGCGCCCGATGACGTTGCCCTCGTCGGCCAGATATATCGCCTGATGCTTGCCGTCTTTGCCGAGCGGCTCCGCCCGCACAAACCGCAGCTTCATGCTGCGCAAAATCGGGCGGGGGTTGCCCGCGCCAAACGGCGCTAGCCGCTCCATCTGCTCGGCCAGCTCCAAATTGGCTTCGCGCCAGGCCACCGTGAAATCGCCCTCGGCGTTCGCTTGCGCAGGCAGGCGCGCGCCGGACAAATCCGCTTGCTGCGCCACGTGCGCGCCAACCGCCGCCGCAAAGCGCGCGATGTTCTCCGACCGGATGCCAAAGCCCGCCGCCATCGGGTGTCCGCCGCCGCCTTCGATAAGCGCGTCCTGCGCCGAAATGGCCGCATGGATGTCGATGCCTTCCACGCTGCGCGCCGATGCGCGGCCAATTTGGCCGGGCGACACCGCGATCAGGATGGCCGGCCGCTCATAGCGGTCGGTCAGCGCCGACGCCACAATGCCAATCACGCTGGCAGGCCAGTTTTCGCCGTGCAGCACGATCACCGATTGCCGCGCCAGGGCTGGATCGCGCTCGATCATGGCGAAGACTTCGCTTTCGACCTGCTTTTGCAGCTCGCGCCGCTGCATATTCAGATGCTCGATGCTCTGCGCAATGGCTTCGGCGCGCGCCGCGTCGTCCGTGGTCAACAGTTCGACAGCCAGATCGGCAGTGGCCAGCCGGCCGGCTGCATTCAGGCGCGGCCCAACCTGAAAGCCGATGCTGTCCGAATCAAAGTGTTGCGGGTCGACGCCCACGATTTGCATCAGCTGGCGGATGCCCACCCGAGGCGCGCGGCGCAGTTGCTCCAATCCGCGCTGCAGTAGATAGCGCGTGTCGCCGCGTTGAATCGCCACATCGGACACAATGCCCAGCGCCACCAGATCGAGCAGATCGGCGCAGTCGCTCGACAGCGCTTCGATAAGCTTGTATGCCACGCCCACACCCGGCAGTTGCGCAAGCGGATGCTCGCTGGCCAGCCGCTTCGGGTTGATCACGGCAAGCGCCCGCGGCAGATTAGGCGCGCCGTCGGCGGCGTGCAACAAGTCGTGATGATCGCTGACGATCACATCCATCCCGGCGGCGGTCGCCGCGTCGATCGCTTCGTGTTCGGCGATGCCGCAATCGCAGGTGAGCAGCACTCGCACGCCATCAGCCGCCGCCTGCCGGATGCCGTCCAGATTCAGGCCATGGCTGTGCGCGGCGCGATCGGGAATGGTGAAATCGACTTGCGCGCCCAGGCGGCGCAAACCCAGCAACAGCACGCTGGTGGCCGTCTGTCCGTCCACGTCAAAGTCGCCCCACACGCGAATGTGTTCACCTGCGGCAATGGCGTCGCACAAGCGCCCTGCCGCGCACGCCATATCCGGCAGATCGAAGGGCGAGGCTGGCGTATAGAGCTGCGGATCGAGAAACGCGCGCGCCGCTTCAACCGTGCGGCAGCCGGCCCGCCACAGCATCTCGGCGACCAGCTGATGCAGTTTGAGTTCGGCCGCGAGCGTTGAGGGCGTGGTCATTCAGCGCTACGACAGCGACAACAGCACCTGTCCCTGTTCGACCGCCTGGCGCGGTTGGATTTTGATCAAGCTGATGGTCCCATCACGCGGCGCCTTCAGCTCGTTTTCCATCTTCATCGACTCGAGCACCAGCACCACCTGGCCTTTTTTGACCACATCGCCTTCTTTGACTGAGACGGCCACAATCATGCCGGGCATGGGCGATTTCATTGTGGCTTCGCCGCTGGTGGAGGTAAACGCCCCGGCGGCTTCGGCGAGGCGCTTGGCGCGCTCGTCGGCCACTTGCGCGTGAAAAAGCACGCCATTGATCAGCACGCGAAATTCGCCATCTCCTTCCTCAACCACCGCTTCGTAGGACTCGTTGTTGATGATCAGAGAATACAAGCCAGCGTCGTCGATCGCGCGCAGATCCAGGTTCTCTTTGACACCGTCCAGCATGATCTCGCCTTCTTTGTTGATGTCGATCGTAAACGTCTTCTCGCCGATGGTCGTAAGGTAGCGCATTGCCCTAATTGTATAGTTTCGGCAAATTCACCATGCCGACACTTCTGATCGCCTCCAACAACGCCCACAAATTGCAGGAATTGCGAGAGATCGTCTCGCTGGCCGGCGTCGCCGATGTTCGCCTGCTGACGCCGCGCGACCTGGACATCGACATTGATCCTGAAGAATCGGCACCGACCTACGCCGGCAACGCCCTGATCAAAACGCGCGCATTTTGCGCGGCGCTGGCTGCGAAGACAAAGATGGCATCTCTTGAAGAGATGCCATCTTTAACGATCACCCACGTCCTCTCCGATGATTCCGGCCTGGAAGTCGATGCGCTGGGCGGGCGGCCGGGGTTGTTCTCCGCCCGCTATCACAAAGCCGCGCCAAACGGCGACGGCTGCGCGGCGTTGCTGGGCGAGATGGCGGCGGTGCCCGCCGCGCGCCGCGGCGCGCGCTTTCGCGCTGTGATGGCACTGTCCACACCCGACGGCGTCGAACAACTTTTTGAAGGGGTTTGTGAAGGCGCAGTTGGCGTTGAAAAACGCGGTGTCCAGGGTTTTGGCTTCGATCCGGTGTTTATGGTCGATGCCGGAAGCAGCATGGCCGAGCTGGCGCCCGACGCCAAACATGCCATCAGCCATCGCGGTATCGCGATGCGCGCGGTGTTGAAAGCGCTCGCGCGCTAGACGCCGCCGTTAGATCTGCCCTGTTGGGCTCATAATCGAGGCATGGCAAAAATCGACATCGACCTTCAGGCCGTGCAAGAGATCAAAACCAGGCACGAAGCTGACTTGCTTGCCAAACCGGGCGTGGTCGCCGTCGGCATCGGACTGACGCCGCCTCAAGGCGATGCGGAGCGCTCGCTGGCGATCATCGTCAGCATGAACGCGCTGGACGCCGCGCGTGTTGATCTTCCGGATGCGCTGGAAGGCGTGCCGGTCGTCATTCAGATCACCGGGACGTTTACGCCGCGCTAAGACACATCCCAACCGCGGGTTCCGCCTGCTCAGACCATGCCCACGACCAACCTGATGTCACGCATCCGCGCTGAAGCGCAACGGCAGTTGCCGGCGGACGCCGGCCGCCTGTTGGTAGGCGTGTCCGGCGGGCCGGATTCGTTGTGCTTGGCGGACGTGCTGCTGGCCCTGGGGAGCGACGTGGTGTTGGCGCACATGAACCACGCCTTGCGCGGCGCCGACGCCGATGCCGACGCGGCTTTTGTGCAGGCGTTTGCGGCCGAACGCAACGTCGCTGTTGTGCTTGAGCGCGTGGATGTGGCTGCCGCCGCGCGCGAGGCGCGCCAGTCGATTGAACTGGCCGCGCGCGAGGCGCGCCAGGTGTTCTTCGCGCGGGCGGCGCGGGCGGCGCGCGCCCGTGCCATCGTGCTGGCGCACACCGCCGACGACCAGGCGGAGACGGTGTTGATGCGGCTGTTGCGCGGAACCGGCCTCGAAGGGCTGCGCGCGATGTCTGCGCAATCGGCCTTGCCCGGCGCGCACGAGCTGGCCCTGCTGCGTCCGCTGCTGCGCGTGACGCGCGCCGAGATCGAGCGCTACTGCGCCGACGCCGGCTTACTGCCGCGGCATGACGCCAGCAACGACTCGCTAGATCACACCCGCAACCGCGTGCGGCATGAGCTGCTTCCCGTGCTGCAGCAGTTCAACCCCGGCATAAAGCAGGTGCTGGCACGCCTGGCCGATTCGGCCGGCGCCGAGCTCGACGTCATCGCCTACGCCACCAACGCCGCATTTGCAGCGCACGCCAGGCAGCAGCCGTCCGCTGTGACAGTCGACCGGGCTGCCTGGCGCGCGCTGCCGGAAGGCTTGCAGCGCGCGCTGTTGCGCGAAAGCGTGCGCCGCATAAAGGGCGAGCTCACCAACCTCAATTTTGCGGCGGTGGAAGAGGCGCGCGATGTGCTGAACAGCGCCGCGACGACGGGCGATATCGCGCTGATGTCCGACGTGCGCATCATCGTGCGCGCGCCGGACTTTGTTGTGACAGGAGAGCGATGAACGATCATGTGTTTGTCTACGGCACCTTGCGCAAAGGCGGCGTGCGCGAAGTTCCCAGGCTCTTTCCGGCCGCGCCGGATCTTGGCCCAGCCACAGTGCGGGGTCGGATCTATGACTTTGGCGCGTTTCCGGGGCTTGAAATCGACGATCACGGCGGGCTGGTGCACGGCGAGGTGTATGGCGTGGTCGCTGGCATGCTGGACGCGTTTGACGCCATCGAGGAATACTGGCCGAATGACTATGAAGCCAGTTATTACCATCGTCATCGCGTGTTTGTCACGTTAAGCGGCGGGCAGCCACTTGAATGCTGGACCTATGTGTTTAATCCCAAGCACTTTTCGCAGCGCTGGTTGATCGCTTCAGGCGATTGGATCGCGCACGCCGCCGCCAAGGGGCCGCTGCCGCCGGAAACCTGGCCCGATGGCGATCCGATTCGCAAATAGGCCAAAACTCGACAGTGGTTCCACCTCGAATGGAAACCCCCGAGCCGTTGGTCAACAACGCGGAAACGGCTTTTTTGCGAAGAGTTGCAGCCTTTTTGGCATGGTATCCTGACCACGCCCGCTATGAAGACCCTCACCACCGACTCCTTTTGCGACCTTGTTGAACTCAGCGATGTGCGGATTTCCCCTGACGGCAGCCGGATTGCATTTGTCCGCGCAACCGTCGATCGCGCCGGAAACGCCTATCAACGCTGCATTTGGGGCCAAATGCTGTCCGGCGACGGGCAGCCGGAGCCGTGGACCGCGTCCAATAAAGATTCGATGCCGCGCTGGAGCCCGGATGGCGCGCGCCTGGGGTTTTTGAGCGGCCGGGAAGACAAGCCCAAGATCATGATATTGCCCGCGCGTGGCGAAGCGCGCGCGGTGGTGTCGCACGCCAACGGCATCGGCAGCTTTGAATGGTCGCCCGATGGCGCGCAGGTGGCGTTTTTGGCGGCTGTGCGCGCCGATGAGCGCGCCGCCGAAGAAGCGCCCGTCACAGCGACAGGCAACCTGCCGGCGTTTGAAGCAAAGCAGGAAAAAGAGCGCAAGGAAAATGAGGAGAAGGAGCGCCTGGATCCGCGCACGATTACGCGCGTGCCATATCGCTCGGGAACTTCCTACATCGAAGACCGCTGGCAGCATATTTACATCGCCGACGTGCCGGCTGATTTTGTCGCGCCCGTTTCCAGCAAGCCCAGACGCATCACCCACAACGATGTCAGTTACAGCCAGCCCACCTGGTCGCGCGACGGTTCGGCATTGTTCAGCACGCTGACACGCGAGCCTGAAAACGCGCGCCTGTACGCCTATCACGATGTGGTGCGCCTCTCGCGTGATGAGGCCGGCGAGCCGGTGCGCCTGACCGGCGCCGGGCATAGCTGCTTCGACGCGCGCATATCGCCCGATGGCAAGTGGGTGGCATATTTGCGCACCGGCGAGGCGCGCCTGGGCCATCATCCGACCACGCTGGCCATTGTGCCTACGGCCGGCGGCGATCCGATCGATCTCACCGCCAGCTTCGATCGCGATGTGACGGGCTTTGTGTGGGGCCGCGACAGCGAAACGATTTACTTTGCGGTCGAACGCGATGCGGCCGTCAATCTGTGGCGCATGTCGGTGCCTTCGGCGATTCCGTTGGAAGCCGAGCTGCGCAGCGCCAACATTCCCAAGGCCATACGCGGCCGGCTGGTCGACGACCTAGGATTGAGCAAGCGGCTGATCGGCGCCTTGCGGCGCGTGGGCGTGCGCACGGTTGGCGAACTGCAGGCTTTTCAGGAACAGGGCGGTGTGCTGCCGAACGAAACCGAGATTCGCTACGAACAGCTGACCCAAGGCACACAGGAGATCCTGTCATTTGACGTCGACGCGGCCGGGCGCATCGTCTTCATCGCCAGCACGCCGGAAGATCCGAGCGTGCTGTTTGTGCGCGAGAGCGGCGGCGCTGTGCGCGCGCTTTACAAGCCCAATCAAGGCGCGCTGGACGGGGTGACGCTTGGCCGCATCGAGAGCGTGACCTATGCCTCGGACGAGCACGCCATCCAGGGCTGGATTGTGACGCCGCCGGATTTCGAACCCGGCAAGCGCTATCCGCTGGTGGTGCAGATTCACGGCGGGCCGCATATGCAGTGGACGGCCAGCACCGCCAGCATTTGGCACGAGTTTCAAAGCATGGCCGCGCGCGGCTATGCCGTGTTCTACTGCAATCCGCGCGGTTCGCGCGGCTATGGCGAGGCGTTTACCAGCGCCAACTGGAAGGATTGGGGCGACGGCCCGATGCGCGACGTGATGCGCGGCATGGATCTGGTGATTGCGCGCGGCATCATCGCCGAAGACTGCCTGGCGATCACCGGCGGAAGCTATGGCGGTTATCTCAGCACCTGGATCATCGGACACACCGATCGTTTTAGAGCGGCGGTCTCGCAGCGCGGTGTCTACAACTTTCTGTCCATGCGCAACACATCCGACATCCCGGTCTTCATCGACTTTGAAACCGGGCTGACGCCGTGGGATGACGCAAAGACGCTCTGGGAGATGTCGCCGCTGGCGCACGCGCCCAACATCAACACGCCCCTGTTGATCGAGCACAGCGAGCTGGACTATCGCGTCCCGGTGGAACAAGGCGAGCAGCTTTTTCAAGCCTTGAGCGTGCTCAAGAAGCCGGTCGAGTTTGTGCGTTATCCGCGCGAGGGCCATGACCTTTCGCGCAGCGGCGAGCCAAAGCACCGCATCGAGCGATTGAACCGAATCATGGGCTGGTTCGACCGCCATTGCCGGCCATGAAACAGACCAAGCTGTATGGCATCGCCCGCGCCAACAAGATCGAGATCAAGCGCTTTGGCAAGTTTGCGGTTGTCGGCTTCAGCGGCCTGCTGGTCGATTACGCCTTGCTCAACGTGCTGACCTATTTCTTTAAAATGGAGGACTGGCTGGCCATCGCCATCGCGTTCGTTTTGGCCGCCTGCAACAATTTTGTCTGGAACCGGCTGTGGGTGTATCCCGAATCGCGCGGCGAACGAAAACGCAAGCAGTTGCCGGTCTTTCTAGGCGTCAATGCCGTCGGTCTTGGCATCAATGAGCTGATCTTTTTCTGTCAGTGGTTTATTCTTAGCATCTTCTCGATAATTAATACTGTAATAAAAGATAA
>JANMNW010000462.1:0-18077 GCA_031368515.1 Chloroflexota bacterium | reverse complement strand
GCCGTGACCCGCGCCGTCAAACGTAAACACGTAGCTGTTGGACAGGGTGGCTGCGGCCAGGTCGCCCCACTCGGCTGGCGTAACCGGATCATATTTGCCGTTCAACACCAGCGTGGGAATCGCGCTGGTGACCGGTTCCAGCTGCGCTTCAGCCACCGCAAGCGTCCCCCAGCGCTTGCGAAAGTCAAAAAGATCTTCGTAACCGTTCGAGGCGAATATCGATGACAGCTGGCTGCGCAATTCAAAACCGGCGCGCACTTCGGTCGCGCTGGTGTGCGCCGCTTCCTCCGCGCACACCAGTGCAAAATGCATGCCGGCGGCGATTGAGTCGCCCGTAAAGTCGGCAAATTGAAAGACGTTCTCCAGAGCGCGATAGCCGCCTGAATTCGCATTGGCGATCATCTTGGGAAGGTGGGGCAGCATTTCCGCTGAATACAGGCTGGCGATCACCAGATCAACCAAGTCGCCGCCATCGAGTTTTATCGTGGCGCCCGCTTGCAACCCTGGCACTTCAATCGGGCGCTTGTTCAGGGCGTCGATATCAGCGGCATTTTCAACCGTGTTGTAAGCCGAGAAATCGCGGCTGTCCTCCTGCAAGCGGCGCGCGCACTCACGCAGGGCGTCGTAGTACGCAGCAGCGCACACGATCCGCAGGATAATGCGCGCATGCCTGACGATATCCAGCTCTATGACAATGCCGGCGGCGAAGCGCCTCTTCCAAAACGCAAACCCAGCGATGCGCGCATTGAGCGCTATCGCGTCATGCCCTGGCCCGATGGTTCGCGCGTCACGGTTGAAATGACCTTTGGCGCCTTTACAGAGTTTCCTACGATCGATGTGAGCATCGTCAATGCCGCGGGCGATGTCATCAAACAGACGTCGATCGTGTCTTCGATGGAAAAACAACCAGCGCCAACTCTGTGGCTGCCGCGTTTGGAACGGGGCACCCCATTGATGGCACTGATCGAAATTATCGGCGATGTACAACCGCTGCAAGTGATTCAGGTGCCGTTCGAAGTGGCCGGCCCGATCATCAAGCAAGCGGCATAAGACGGTTTAGAACATCCAGGTTCCGCGCAGCCGGATCACGCTCAACAGAACGAACAACAGCGAAATCAGGATAAACACCAGCGACATCAGAAAACGCGAGCGGTCGGGCCGACTGTCTTTGCGAATCGGCATCGCATGGGCCAGGCCAGTGGCGACAATGCCATAGAACGCATGCTCAATGTGAATGCGCGGGTTGAACAGTCCGGTGGTTGCGTAGTTGATGAGATTGATCACACCCAGCACCAGCTGAATGGTGATGGCCCAGGCATAGGCCGTGCCCAACAGCTTGTCGATGCTGGAGACTTTGCCATTGCTCAACAAGCCGATCAGAAATTTGACCGCTGCAACCACTGCGACCAGCAGCAGAATCCAGCGCCAGTGGCTGTGGGTGGTGAGAATCAGTTGAAACATTAAACTCCTTTAGTGAACCAAATATCGCTTGCAGCTTGTCCGCGCGCTTGGGTTGCGCCCGGGCATTGCCCGGATTCTTGCAATGGACATGCGCCAAGTTTAGCCGTCACGCAACCGCTGGCAGCGCCGCACTGCTGATGCGCTGCGCTGCCAGCGCCAGCAACACCAGCGTGAACAACCCTGTTAGTAGAAACGGCACTGTTGTGCCAAAAGCCTGAAACATGGCTCCGCCGATGATCGGCGTGAGCGCATTGGCCAGGCTGCTCATGGATGCGGCAATGCCCAGTAGCGCGCCCGTCTCCGCTACTTGCACTTGCTTAGTGATGGCGCTGTTGATGGTGGGCGAAAGCACCGAGCCGCCGACAGCCAGCGGCACCATGGCGGCAAATATCCACACCCAGCCCAGCCAACCGTTGTTGTCGTCATCGGGCAGATCAATCTTAAGTTTTTGTTGATCCAGCGCGGTGACTGCGGCGCCGTGGTTCAGTTCCTGCCGCAGCGCAGCCTGCGAATACCCAGGCGCGGGCTGACGCGGCGTGGTGGCGGTCAAAATCATGCCGGCAGCCAGCCCGCCCAGTCCAAGCAAGATGATCCAGCGGTCGCCGTGCGCCGCACTCCAGCGCCGGATCAGGCCGCCCAGCACAATCACTGTCAGCACGCCGATGAAGACAAACAGAATGGCGTTGGCGCCCGCGCTCATGCCCAGGCGGCTGAGCGTGAACAACGGCAACAGGTATTCCAATCCGCCAAACACAAATTGCTGCGCAAACATCAGCATCAGCAGAAAGCCGACTTCCGGCCGCTTGATCGCATTGATCGTTGCGCCAAAATTCAGCAACGGGCCGTGCTGCCTCCCGCGACGTTCCGACGGCAGCGATTCCTTCAGCCAGAACGCCGTGAGCAGAATGGACAGCAGCGAGCAGCCGGCCGCGACAAACGCCGTCACGTGATAGTTGTTGTTGCTGAGCGCCAGCGACACATAGGCCAGCACCGGGCCAATGGTGAAGCCCAATCCGAATGCCGCGCCGATCAGGCCCAGCGCCTGCGTGCGATTCTTCTCCGTGGTGCTGTCCGTGAGCACCGCTTGCGCTGTCGAGATGTTCGCCCCTGAGATGCCGTCGATGATGCGCGCGATGAAAAGAAGCGGCAACGCGTTGGCCAGGCCCATCAGCACAAAACCGGCAAACGTGCCTATTTGACTCAACATCAAGACTGGTTTGCGGCCAAAACGATCGGACAGGCGGCCGAGCACCGGTGCGGCCAAAAACTGCATGACCGGGTAGGCACCGCTCAGAATGCCGATCATGAGCGGATCGGCACCGTAAGACGCGGCGTACAGTGGCAATAGGGGAATGATGATGCTCAAACCGAGCAGATCCACCAGCACAATCACAAAGACTGGCAGAATTCGTCTGAAATCAAGTTTGTCAGGTGTCGCAGCCATGGCTCACACTCGCTCTTTTGAAAGGTCGCCGATCACATCGTCAAGCCAACCCAGCTCGGCCTGCAAATGGCGTCGCAGGTGCTCGACCGTCCACTGCAGCGCGCCCGGATGGGGCGGCGCAGCCTGCACTTCAGCCTGGCGCGCGATTAACGCGGCGCGCCGTTGAGCCAGCAACGACAGCGCTTCCGGGCGCGGCAGCGCGTCGACAAAGATGATGCCGATGTCGCCGGGAAAGGTCGCTTCGCTAAAAGCGGCAAGGTTCTCTCGCAACATGCGCTGAAACTCGGCTTCGCCAAGCGGCGTGAGCTGATACATGCGCTTGGCCGGGCGATTGCCCGCGCGCTGGCTGGAATGAGACAGCCAGCCGGATGCGGTCATTTTGTCCAGCAGAAAGTAGGCGGTGGGTTTTTTGAGGTCCACGCATGATGCCAGCGCGGTCTCGATGTAATCGGCCATTTCATAGCCGTGACGTGAACGCTGCCGGAGCAGGCCCAGGAGCAGAAGTTGCTTGTCCATAGATCAGAGCTGACTATTCATTAATGAATAGTCAGCTCTGACTATACCACAAAACCAGTTTGTGCGTGAGTGGGTCACAGCCTAAGTCAGGGGCTTCTCGGTTTTGCATGTGCCGGCTCTGGCAAGCCTGGCACGCTCGGTGCCCTCACGTCACAGGTTTGTGCGCCGAGGTCACCAGCACCTCCGGCAAGCGGCTATGGATTTGACGGCTCAGGGGCGCACGATAAACCCGTGAAAGCTCCCGGCCGCATCCAACAGCAAGTGGCTCTCGGGCACGTGAAAGAGGGTTTCAAAACAGGGATGCAAGAGCGAGAAAACAAAGCGCACGCCCGGCGGCAGCCGCATGGGCGGTGGCAACGACAAACCGGGCGCTGTGAGCTTTTCTTCAATATGTGGCACTAAGTTAACTTACGCCTTGCGCCACATCGTGGCGTATTTCTTTTGATACTTGGCATCTGCTTCGGTCGCGATCAACGCCAGCGCTTTGTCTTTGATTGTGGTGTCGTGCGTCGCATCGAAGAGCTGTCTCAGGCCGGCCAGAATATCGTAGCGAATCAACGTGCAGTTTTTTTCGGAGGCGCAATCGGCAAAGCGGCTGGCCAGGCGATCGAGCACCAATGCACGCTGTTTTGCGCCCACCAGCCCAATCTTCCACAGCGCTTGGATCGTGTGGCGCGCGGTCACGAATTTCTCGTCGCGCGTCACGGCTATGAGCGAATCGATGTCTTTCAACATGCGATTCTTGGGATCGCTTTTGGCGAGATTGCACAGCACTTGCGCAGCGATTGCGCGCGCTCGGCCGTCCTTATGGCGCAGAGCAGCCAGCGTGTCATCCCAAATGTCATACGCCCAATCGACCGGCATTTCCGTCTCTTGCATCAAGTAGGCGAACGCGGCATTCTGTGCCTCGCCATCGTCAGAGCGCAGGCCATTCATATGGTCACGGGCAGATTTGTTCATTGGCACATTCCTTGAAAAAGTCGGTAGACCCTGTTTGTTTTTCGCCGTCGTCACCGCACCTCCATACAATCGCATCTTAAGCGGCGCGGACTGCGCTCCTTTCGGAGGCAAAGCATGACGATCATCAAAAACTATACACAATTTGGCGGCCGGCACATGGAAACCGGATCGGTACACAATGCGCTGGCGCACGCCGGAGCCAAAGCGCCGCACACCGGCCGGCCGCCGAGTGAGGCGCTGCTGCTGGGTGTGAGCGGCGGCATTGCTTTTGGCTATTTTTTGTTTGATTACAAAGGTTATGCGCCGCTGCTCTCGCTGATCTCGCGCAATACGTTTGCCCCACTGGAGACGTTGCTCTCACGACTGGCCGTGCCGCGCGAAATCACGCAGACGACCAAACCGGAAAAAGCCGAGCGGTCGCTGCTGGATGCGCTGGAGGCCGGACACGCGCCAATCGTCTGGGCCGACGCCTTCAGCCTGCCCTACAACCGCCTGCCCATGGACGCCGGCGCCTGGGCCATGATGCCGCTGGTGGTTTATGGCTACGACGAAAACACAGTGCACATCGCCGATCGCTCGAACGCCCCGCTCACCTGCGACACGCCCGCGTTCCGGGGCGCCCGCGCGCGCATCAAAAAAGACAAGTTCCGCATGATGATGTTGCATGCGCCCGACCCCGCCAAGCTAAAAGACGCGGTGCAAAAAGGCATCTGGCAATGCGCGCAACTGTTTACCGACAAGCCGCCCAAGGGCGCCGTGAATAACTTTGGCTTCGCCGCCTACCGGCACTGGGCAGACATGCTCACCAACATGCGCAATCCGCAAGGCTGGGCGCGTTTCTTCCCAGCTGGCAAACGCTTGTGGTCGGCGCTGGCCGGCTGGGGCGGCATGAGCGTCGGACTGGTGCAATGGGTGCACACCTATGGCGCGGCCGACGGCATGGAGCGCGGCCTGTATGCCGATTTTCTGGACGAAGCCGCGGCGCTGCTCAAAAGGCCCGGGCTCAAAAAGGCGGCTGCGCACTTCCGGCGCAGTCGCACCGCCTGGAACACGCTGGCAGAGCTGGCCATGCCCGATGACGTGCCGCTGTGCCATGAAACGCGCGAGCTGCAGATCCGCCGGCGCGGATTGTTCATCGAAAACGGCATGCAGTCGCTGAAAGAGCGCGACGCCATCGATGCGCGGCTGGCCGCCATCCGCGGCATGGTGGAGACTGCGTTTCCCATCAGTGAAGCGCGCATCAATGCGCTCAAGGCCGAGCTGGCCAGGCAAATCATGGTCATACACGACATCGAACGGGAAGCGGTGGGCGCCATGCAAGCGGCGATGGGTGAGTCTTAATGCAACCGGGCGCATAATGCGCCACCGTGACTCCGCTTTCAGCGCCTCGGCGCCTAACTTATGTCGAGCCTTCGCATCCGCCTCTCAAGCGGATGATCATCAATGCCATCGAGGTGCTCTCCGGCCGCGGCAAACTGGAACGACGCTATGACGAACTGCTTGCTGCGGCCGAAGGCAGCGCATCGTTTTGGGAAGCGGCGCTCAGGGCCACGCGCATCCAGCTCAATCTTGACCCGGCTCAACTTGCAGCCATCCCGCGCGCAGAGCCGCTGGTATTTATCGCCAACCATCCCTATGGCGTGATCGATGGGTTGATCATGTGCGTGATCGCGATGCGTGTGCGCCACGACTTTCGCATTCTTATCAACGCCGCGCTGTGCCGAGAACCGCGGGTGATGCGGCACATGCTGCCGATCGACTTCAGCGACACCCGAGAAGCCGCGCGCGGAAATATCCAATCGAAGCACGATGCGCAACTGGCGCTGAGCAAAGGCATTCCGATCGTGGTATTTCCCGCCGGCGGCATTTCAACCTCCAACGGCGCGCTGGGTCCAGTGACCGATCTGGAGTGGAAGCTGTTCATGTCCAAGCTCGTTCACACCAGCAAAGCCACCGTCGTGCCGGTTTACTTTCACGGCCAGAACAGCCGTTTGTTTCAGATCGCAAGCCAGTTCAGTTTGACGCTTCGGCTGGCGCTGATCATCAGCGAACTCAACCGCCAAATCGGCAAACCGCTGAAAGTCAGCGTCGGCGCGCCGATCTGTTACGAGCAACTCGCGCACATCGAGGGACGCCAGGCGCTGACCGAGCACCTGCGCAAAGCCACATACCGCCTCTCCGGCCAGCCTTACGATCCCACGCCGGCGCGGCCGGGATTCCGCTAGCTCCACGTGCTTGGCCGGCTTGGCACGCAAATAGGGCCTCTCAGTCAGCGACGTGTAATTATTACAGTTGCTGTGCAGGGCGCGCTGTAACGTTTCGGCAATATTCGAAGCCTACCGTGAGAGTCGGTCTTCTATCTGCAGATAGGCGTCAGACTTACATTCAATTTTAGCGAGGCTTTACATGTCCTATTCAAATTTTGCGCGCCGGATGGGCGCGGGCGTAACGCTGGCTGCTGTCGTCGCGGGCTCGGTCCTCGGCGCATCGATGCCTGCCTCTGCAGATGGCGGAAGTCGCAATGCAATCTATGTGTCGACAAACGATGCTGCGGGCAATGCGATCGCGGTTTACAACCGGGCTGACGACGGCACGCTAACCGCAGGTGCGGTTGTGCCAACGGGCGGGCGTGGCACGGGCGCAGGTCTCGGATCGCAGGGCGCAGTGGTGCTTGCGAAAAACGGCAAGTGGCTCCTTGCGGTCAATGCAGGCAGCAACGAAATCTCGGCCTTTCAAGTCTCGCGCAAAGGGTTGCGCCTGACCGGCAAGATCGGTTCGGGCGGACAGAACCCGACCAGCGTGACGCTGCATGACGAGCGAGTCTACGTGCTCAACGCAGGCGGCCCAGCAGATGCCGGCAACGTCACCGGTTTCGAACTCGGGGAAAACGGTGAGTTGTCGCCGTTGGCCGGTTCAACACAGCCGCTGAGCAATCAGGGTACGGGTGCAAGCACCGCGCCGGCTCAGATCCAGTTTTCGCCAGAAGGTGGGTCGCTGGTGGTCACCGAGCGCGCGACCAACAAAATCGTGATCTATCCGGTTAACGACTATGGCATCGCAGGAGCAGGCACAGCTTATGCCAGCGCCGGCGCCACGCCTTTCGGCTTCACGTTCGACAAGCGCGAGCATCTGCTCGTGAGCGAAGCGTTCGGCGGCGCGCCGAACGCCTCCGCCCTGTCATCTTACGATTTGCCCGAGGATGGGCCGTTGACCACCCTCAGCCCTTCGGTGGCAACCCAACAGACAGCCGCATGCTGGGTGGTGGCCACCAAGAATGGCAAATTTGCCTACACCACCAATACCGGCAGCGCATCCGTGAGCGGTTATCGCATCAACCGCGATGGCACCCTGAGTCTTTTGAAGGCCAATGGCGTAAGTGGCACCACGGGCGCCGGGCCGATCGACATGGGGTTCAGCAACAACAGCGGTTTTCTTTACACGTTGAATGGCCGCGCCGATTCGATCAGTGTGTTTCGCGTCGAGGAAGACGGCGAGCTTTGGCCGGTTCAAGAAGTGATCGGCGTGCCTGTCAATGCCGCCGGTTTGGCCTCTCGTTAGCACAGACTGGTGTTGACAATTCCGGCAGAAAGAGAGAAAAGTCCGCGAGCGGACTTTTCTCTCTTTCGATGGCACTTTCCATCGCCCTGCTTGTGGTACAGCTTTATTAAGGTGAACGGCCGAAGAATTCGAATCGGACCTAGGCAACCCACTGGCTATACTGCGCAAGCAAATGCCCTGCTTTATTTGCGTCACCTGCGGCACGCAGTTTGCAGAATCGGCAGAGCCTCCAGCGGCGTGTCCGATCTGCGATGACGAGCGGCAATATGTCGGCCATAGCGGCCAACAATGGACCACGCTCGAGGTGTTGCGCGAGGCGCACCGAAGCATCGTGCGCGAGGAGGAGACGCGGCTTTTCGGCATCGGCAGCGAGCCGGCCATTGCCATCGGCCAGCGCGCGCTGCTCATCCAGTCGCCGGCGGGCAATGTGTTGTGGGACTGCATTTCGCTGATCGACGACGCCACGGTCGCGGCCGTGCGCGCGCTGGGCGGCGTGTCAGCCATCGCCATCTCGCACCCTCATTTCCACGCTTCCATGATCGAGTGGAGCCGCGCCTTTGATAACGCGCCGATTTACGTGCATGCGGCCAACCGCAATTTCGTGATGCGCCCCGATCCGGCCATCAGGTTCTGGGAAGGCGATACGGCCGCATTGCGGGATGGCATCACGCTCATCCTTTCCGGCGGTCATTTTCCCGGCAGTGCCGTTCTACACTGGCGCGACGGCGCAAACGGGCAAGGCGCCTTGCTGACCGGCGACACAGTCTACGTTGTGGCCGACCGCCGCTATGTCAGCTTCATGTACAGCTATCCGAATCTGATACCCTTGCCGGCGCACGCAATTGACAGAATCGCGCAAAGGCTGGCGCAATATGACTTTGATCGCATCTACAGCGCCTGGTTTGACCGTGTGCTGGTGGCCGATGCAAAAGCTGCGCTGACGCGCTCAGTTGAACGCTACCAACGCGCTTTGTCCGCGCCGGATCGTTAACGGATACATTCCTACCGTTGCAAGTTGCCGTCCAGGTGTAAGCTGTGCGCATGACCACAACGCAAGCGGAGCAGCGCTGGGAGCGGCCGGAGATATTCAACGCCCCGCCCGGATTCTGGAAGCGCCAGTTGCCGGGCGCGGTGCTGTCCATCGCCGCCTCCGGTGTTATGACTGCGCTGTGCCAGTTGTTGAAAGAACAACCAGAAACGCTCAATCAGCGCGGCCCGCATGGCCGCACGCTGCTGTGGGAAGCCGCGCGCGCGGGCCGCATCGAGTCGGTGCGTTATCTAATTGGGCAGGGTGCCGATGTCAATTTGACCGGCTGTTACAACAGCGAGAGCGTGGTGCAAATCACGCCCTATTGCGCGGCACGGTACTACCGGCGCGAGGCGGTCGGCGAGCTGCTCAAGGCGCATGGCGCGCGTGAGGATGGGTTTCGCCTGGCGTTTCTGGGCGACGCGGAGGGCGTGCGGCGCGAACTGGATGCCCAGCCGGATCTGCTCGACGCCGAAGATCCGCACGACCCCATTTACTTCACGCCCTTGATCGCTTTTTCAGTGGCTGGCGGGCACGATGCGCTCACGCGCGCGCTGATCGGGCGCGGCGCGGCGCTGGCGCCATACAGCGCTCAATTGTTCTCGCTTGCGGCCAAAGACGGCAATATCGGGCTGATCGATCTGCTGCTCGCCAACGGCGCCGATGCGCGCGCGATCGACTCAGGCATTTACTTATCGCCGCATTTGCCGGCGCTCAAGCGCCTGATCGACGCCGGCGCGCCGGTCAACACAATCGGCAAGAACGGCTTCCCGCCGCTGGTGTTTCTTTCGCGCGCCGACAAGGGCAAGCGAATCGACGCAATGCGCTTGCTCATCGAACACGGCGCGGCTGTCAACGTCGTTGGCCCGCATGGCCGATCCGCGTTGCACAACGCCGCCGAAAGCGGCAACGCCGAGGCAGTCAAGCTCTTGCTGGCGCACGGCGCCGATCGCGAACTTAAGGACGACGCCGGCAAAACGCCGCTTAAGCTCGCCCGCGCGGCAGGCAGGAAGCAAATCGCGGGGCTGCTGCGGTTTGAGTGAGAGTGGATAGTGATAAAAAAGGGCGCAGTGAAGTCAATCACCGCGCCCTGCTCTATTCACCATCGCTATCTGCTTTACACTCACAAACTAGCCGACTGTGCCTTCCATCTGAATCGCGATCAGGCGGTTCATCTCCATCGCGTATTCCATCGGCAGCTCTTTGACAAGCGGCTCGATAAAGCCGGAGACGACCATGGTGCTGGCGTCTTCTTCGCTCACGCCGCGGCTCATGGCGTAGAACAGCTGCTCTTCGCCGATTTTGCTGACGCTGGCCTCATGGCCGATGTTGACATCGTCGTTGTCAACTTCGATATACGGATACGTGTCGCTGCGGCTGGCTTCGTCCAGCAACAGCGCGTCGCACACTACATTGCTTCGGCTATTGGTCGCGTCTTTGTAAACCTTGAGCAACCCGCGGTAGCTGGTGCGCCCGCCATGCTTGCTGATCGACTTGGACACGATCTTGCTGGTGGTGTTTGGCGCGGCGTGCACGATCTTGCCGCCCGCGTCCTGGTGCTGGCCTTTGCCGGCGAACGCGATCGACAGAATCTCGCCATGCGCGCCCGGCTCCATCAGATACACGGCCGGATACTTCATCGTGAGCTTGGAGCCCAGATTGCCATCGACCCATTCCATCGTGGCGTCCTGATACGCCGCCGCGCGCTTGGTCACCAGGTTATAGACGTTGGTCGACCAGTTCTGGATCGTGGTGTAGCGGCAGCGTCCGCCTTTTTTGACAATGATCTCAACCACAGCCGAGTGCAGCGAATCGCTGGAATAGACCGGCGCAGTGCAGCCTTCGACATAGTGCACCTGCGCGCCCTCATCGACGATGATCAGCGTGCGCTCGAACTGGCCCACATTCTTGGCGTTGATGCGGAAGTAGGCCTGCAGCGGCATGTCGATCTTGACGCCTTTCGGCACATAGATAAACGAGCCGCCCGACCAGACCGCGCTGTTCAGCGCGGCGAATTTGTTGTCGTTGGGCGGGATGATCGTGCCGAAATACTCGCGGAACAGTTCCGGGTGCTCGCGCAGCGCCGAATCGGTGTCTTTGAAGATCACGCCCTTGTCTTCCAGATCTTTGGCCAGGCTGTGATAGATCACTTCGGATTCGTATTGCGCGCCCACGCCTGCCAGATATTTCTTCTCGGCTTCGGGGATGCCCAAACGATCATAGGTGTTCTTGATCTCGGACGGCAAGTCTTCCCACGTGGCAGACTGGCCCTCAGTCGGCTTAATGTAGTAATAGATATCGTTGAAATCGATCTGGCTCAACACCGGGCTGCCCCAGTTGGGCATCGGCTTGGCATAGAACGATTCAAGCGCGCGCAGGCGGAAGTTGAGCATCCACTCCGGCTCCTTCTTCATGCGCGAGATATCTTTCACAATCTCCGCGTCCAGGCCCTTGCGGCTTTTGAACGTGTAGTTCTCGGCTTCGTGAAAGCCGTATTTGTCGATGTATTCATCGTTGACGGAAACTTGGGATCTTTCGTCGGACATTTCAACCTTCCCAAAGTTCCGAGTCATGAGTCCCGAGTCCCGAGACAATCGCTCTGAATTGCGACACACTCGGAACTCGGGGCTCGAAACCCGGAACTCACTAGTTCGTCGGTTCCTTCAGCCAGTCATAGCCGCGATCTTCGAGTTCCAGCGCGAGCTCCGGACCGCCCGATTCGACGATGCGTCCGTCAATTAACACATGAACATACTGCGGCTTGATGTAGTTCAACAAGCGCTGGTAATGCGTGATCATCAGCACGCCCATTTTGGGGTTCTGCTGCTGCAGGGCGTTGACGCCCTCGCTGACGATGCGCAACGCATCGATGTCAAGGCCGGAGTCGGTCTCATCCAGCACCGCCAGTTCCGGCTTGAGCATGGCCATCTGCAAAATCTCTGCGCGCTTCTTTTCGCCGCCGGAAAATCCCTCGTTCAGATAACGCCCGGCAAAGCTGTTGTCGACTTTGAGAATCGCCATGGCTTCTTTGAGCTGTTTGGCAAATACCGGAATCGGCATGCCTTTCACATCGGGCGGCAGCACCCCGTTGTTTTTGGCGGCCGCTTCTGCCTTGATGCGGGCGTTTAGCGCGGTTCGCAAAAAGTTGGCCACCGTCACGCCTGGGATGGCGACCGGATACTGAAAGGCCAAAAAGATGCCTTTGCGGCTGCGCACATCCGCTTCCAACTCGAGAATGCTTTCACCCTTGAACAGAATGTCACCCGAGGTCACCTGATAGCTCGGATGGCCGGCCAGCGTGTAGGCCGTGGTGCTCTTGCCGCTGCCGTTCGGGCCCATGATGGCATGGATCTCACCTTCATTGATGGTGAGATTCATTCCCTTCAGAATATCGCGCCCAGACTCATGGCGCACATGCAGATTTTTGATTTCGAACCAGGACATTTCTCGCTCCGTTTCAGTATGTTGAGGCGTCTACCTTACATCCATGCGCCCCAATGCAGAATCAACCGAATCTAAATAAAATGTTGACTGCAGTATAAACCTTCGGCGATCTCAGAAATCATTGCTGAGAGCGGCCTAAGGCAATGCTGAAACTGTGCAGCATGAATACGGCACAGTTGCCGGCAAGATCGCCAGAAATTCGCGGCTTGAAGCAAAAATCCAAGCCGCTAGAGCACCAAATCGCGCAAGTAACGAATGCGCCTGCCGGGCGCCAGATCGCGCACGCGCGCCAGCGGGTCATGCTGGCGGAGATCGGCAAATGTCATGCGGGTCAGCGCCTCCACTTCAGACACTTTGACCTGATATGTGCGAAACGCACCGAATTCAAAGCCGCGCATGCCGATCAGATTGCGCTGGGTTTGAACGTAGGCGGTGGCGGAGGGTTGCAGCGCCGCGCCTACCCTTTTGACCATCACAACGACCTTCCAAAATTCGAGCGGCACTTGCACGCCTTTGACAATGGGATCATCCGGCCGAAACACCGGACCGGTAAACACCGACACGCGCACATCGAAGACATCGGTGTTTTTGAGCACATAGTCCTCCAGATCGCCCCATATCTTGCGGTTGAGATCGGCATGCTGCGGCGCGCAATTCGTATAGTGAAACGTGTCCACGACGGCCTGATTGGCTGCGGCGCCCCAGGCGGGGTCCAAGCGCCGCACCAAATGGCCCTGGTCGTAATCGTTGCCTTTGTAAAAACTCGCGCCGATTTGATAGGCTTTGTCGATGCGGGAGTCATAAAGCCAGCGGTCTCGCGTGCGCGTGATGGCGTGCAGCGAAGCGCCATCGATGTTTACGCCGGTGTAATAGGCCATCCGGCGCGATTTGCTCAAGACCAGCGAGAAATTCGTATACGGGATCACGGTTTGCCGGGTGCCGGTCATGCGCACGGCGTCGGCTTTTTGCGCGTCGGTCAGCGTGGGCAGCGGCACATACAGTTGCAGGAATGTGGAGTCAAAACCTTTGGGATTGGAGGGCGATGCGGGCATGCGGTGATTCTAGGCCCTGAAAGGTCTGGACCTTTCCGGAGACGGCGCACCCTCATTCTTTTAACGGACGCAGGAACCTCGTGCGACCCTACCATTGCAGACAATGCCGATCACACCGGAAAAACCCGCCCGCCATCGTGCCGCCATTTTGGCCATCGGGGTAACGCTCGCCGCCAGTGCGGCGGCGTTGGCTTTGATGGGCCGCATCTGGGTGTGCGGCTGCGAATATGTGCAACTGTGGGCGGGCAACATCTGGAGCGCGGACAACTCGCAGCACCTTACCGACCCTTACACCTTTGCCCACTTTGTAAAGGGTTTGCTGTTTTTCTGGCTCTTGGCCATGGCGCTCAAGCGCGCGCCGGTGCTGTGGCGGCTGTGGGCTGCGGTCGTCATCGAGGCCGCCTGGGAGCTGCTCGAAAACTCTCCGCCGGTGATCGACCGCTTTCGCGCGGTGACCATTTCGCTTGGCTACACTGGCGACACGATCATCAATTCAATCGGCGACATCGGCGCAATGATGCTGGGGTTCTGGGTGGCGCGCATGCTGGGATTCTGGCGCTCGGCGCTGCTCTTCGTCGCGGTGGAAATGGCGCTGGCGCTAACCGTGCGCGACGGCCTGATCCTCACGATCGTCATGCTAACCGTTCCCAACGATGCGATTCGCGCCTGGCAGATGGGCGGACGCTGACGTTAGGCGGCTTTTGTCACGCCGCCAAAGCGCCGTTCGCGCTTGCCATAGCTGTCGACGGCTTTGCGCAGCTGCACCTCGTCAAAATCGGGCCAGTGCACGTCCGTGATGTAGTACTCCGAGTAGGCGCCCTGCCAGATCAGAAAATTGCTGACGCGATACTCGCCGCTGGTGCGCACGATCAGCTCGGGATCGGGCAGATCGCTGGTGTAAAGATACCCGTTGACCGTCGTTTCATCGACATAATTGGGGTCGAGCCCGTCGGCCAGCATCTGCTTGACGGCATCGACGATCTCCGCGCGGCCGCCGTAATTCAAGGCGATGTTGAGAATCAGCCGCGTGTTGTTGCGCGTGTGCTCAATGGCCTTTTGCACTTTTTTGTAGAGCGCGGCCGGAATCCGATCGGCCCGGCCGATATGGCGGATCTGCACGCCTTTGCGGTGCAGCTCGGCAAGCTCGCGATCGATGACAATCTCCAGCAAGCGCATCAGGCCGTTGACTTCATCTTCGGGGCGGCGCCAGTTCTCAGTTGAAAATGCGTAGAGGGTGACGATCTTTATGCCGAGGCGATCGCACTCGTTCAAAACGCGATGCAGGTTGTCAGTGCCGGCTTTGTGGCCGGCCAGTCGCGGCAGGTTGCGGGACTTGGCCCAGCGCCCATTGCCATCCATGATGATGGCCAAGTGCTGAATGCCGCGGGCTGCAGGTGTGTCCGAAGACATGGGGGTGACTGCTGCGTTTGAGGGTGCGTTGATCGACATCTACATATCCATCACATCACGTTCTTTGCGCGCGCCTAATTCATCGACGCGCTCATTGAAACGATGTGTAACCTTTTCCACGTCTTCTTTGCCGCGCTTGTGATCATCCTCGCTAATCATGTCCTCGTCCTCCATCTCTTTGAGCATATCCATGGCATCGCGACGATGATTGCGGATCGACACGCGGGCTTCTTCCATGCGCTTGTTTACGAGCTTGACAAGGTCTTTGCGGCGTTCCTGCGTCAGCGGCGGAATGTTCAGCCGGATAACCTTGCCGTCATTGTTTGGCGTCAGCTTCAGGTCTGACATTGAAATCGCCTTTTCGATGGCCTTCAATGTGGTCACATCAAACGGCTTGATCATGATTGTCTGCGCCTCCGGCACCGTTATGGTGGCCAGCTGCTGCAACGGAACGTCCGAGTCGTAGTATTCCACGTGCAGACGCTCAACTAAAGCCGATGACGCACGCCCGGTGCGCATGCTGTGAAAATCCATCTCCATTGATTCAATGGCTTTTTCCATTGACTTCTCAACGTCTTTGATTACGCCTTTAATTTCGTCTGACATGTTCGGACCTCACAAAAGTAATGGCCTGCCCCTGCCGATAGCGATAGACAGGCTCCAAAATACTATCACGACCCTGTTTGCAGCTTTTGACAGTGCCGTTATGTTCAAAATTGGAGGAAATGTCCCTAGGCCTTCGAAATTGTGGTACCCACCGGCTCGCCTTTCATGGCGCGAACCAAGCTGTTCTCTTGCCAAAGGTCAAGCACCAGAATCGGCAGGTTGTTTTCCATGCACAAGGTTATTGCGGTGCTATCCATAACGCCTACCTGCTGGTTCAGCGCATCCAGATAGGTCAGCTTTTCATAACGCTGGGCGGCGGTGTTTTTGCGCGGATCAGAGTCATACACGCCATCGACCTTGGTCGCCTTGATCAACACATCGGCGTTGATCTCGGCGGCGCGCAAGGCCCCGGCGGTATCGGTGGTGAAATATGGGTTGCCGGTGCCGCCGCCCAAAATCAGCACGCGATCCTTCTCCAGGTGGCGAATCGCCCGCAAACGGATGTAGGGCTCGGCCACCGAACGGATCTCAAGCGCGGTTTGCACGCGCGCCGACATGCCCATGCGCTCAAGCGCATCGCGCAATGCCAGGGAATTCATCACCGTGGCCAGCATGCCGATGTGGTCGGCCGTGGTCCTGTCCATGCCATTGGCAATGCCGTCTTTGCCGCGCCACCAGTTGCCGGCGCCCAGCACAATCGCCACCTGCACACCCAGTTCGCGCACGCCGAGTATTTTGCGCGCCAGGTCGTCGGCCAATGCAGGTTGAATGCCCATCCCGCCCGGACCGGCAAACGCCTCGCCGCCCAGCTTTAGCAAGATGCGCTTGTATTTCAGGTTGCTCACGACAAACCCCCTTCCTTGTTGTATTTCAGACAAAAAAAGGGGCATCTCACGATGCCCCATTGTTTTATTCCGCCGTTGATTCGCCCAATTGGTATCGCGTAAATCGCCGCACCACGATATTTTCGCCGATCTTGGCGATGGCCTGGGTCAGCAGGTCCTTCACCTTTTGTTTGCCATCCGGGTCTTTGACATAGACCTGATCGAGCAAACAGTTCTCTGCGTAATACGCTTCCATCTTGCCGGCGGCGGCGCGCTCGGCAATATTCTCGGGCTTGCCCTGCTTGACAATCTCGTCTTTGAACTTGGCCGTCACGGCCGCCACCGCATCGGCCGGCATGTCTTCGCGCTTGATATAGCCCGGCGACGTCGAGGCGATTTGAATCGCGATGTTGTGCGCCAGCTCGCGAAACTCCGGGCTGCGCGCGACAAAGTCGGTCTCGCAATTGACCTCGACCATCACCGCCATGCGGCCGCCCATATGCGAATAGACCTCGATTACGCCATCGTTGGCGTCGCGGCTGGCTTTTTTGGCCGCGGCCGAGAGTCCTTTCTCTTTGAGCCAAGCCACCGCCTTGGCGTAATCGCCGCCAACGGCATCCAGCGCTTTTTTGCAATCCATCATGCCTGCGCCAGTCTCTTCGCGCAGCTGCTTGACCTGCTCTGCTGTAACCGCCATGATTAAGCCCCTTCCTCGCTGTCCGGCGCAAACGAGCGCGGCATGGCCTCGCTCTCCGCGGCCGTCGGCTCGCCGCCTGCGGCAAGCTTGTCCTCGGAACCGGTGACTTCCGTCATGTCGTCGCTGCCTTTGCGCAGCGCCAGGCCTTCCAGAGCGGCGTTGGACATCGCTTCCACGATCAGCTTGATCGCGCGAATGGCGTCGTCGTTCGACGGAATGATGTAATCCACGCCATCCGGATCGCAGTTGGTGTCCACCATGGCGATCACCGGAATGCCGAGGCGGTTGGATTCTTTGATGGCGTTGGCTTCACGGCTGACATCGACAATGAACAGCGCCTCAGGCAGGCGGCGCATGGTCTTGATGCCGCCCATCTTGCGATTCAAGCGGTCGATCTCACGGGTGCGCAGCAATGCCTCTTTCTTGGTGAAGCGCTCGAGCTCGCCGCGCTCTTTCATGGCCTCAAGCTCGGCCATGCGGTCGAGGCGGCTTTTGATGGTGCGCCAGTTGCTCAGCGTGCCGCCCATGAAGCGCTCGGTGATGTAGGGCTGGCCGGCGCGCGTGGCCTGCGTGGCGATCGGCTCCTGCGCCTGGCGCTTGGTGCCGACAAACATGACCGCGCCGCCCTTGCTGACGATATCGCGGATGTAGTTATACGCGTTATCGATGGCGACAATGGTCTGCTGCAGATCGATGATATGCACGCCGTTTCTCTCGGTGAAGATATACGGCTTCATCTTGGGGTTCCACCGCTTGGTGCGGTGGCCGAAGTGCACGCCCGTTTCGAGCAGCGACTTCATTGGCACAACTGACATATTTTGTTCTCCTTGAAATCCTCTGCGGGCCTCGTTTGCGGGCGGATCCCGTTTCCGGGACAGGCCACCGCGCATCAGCCAGCATGGTGTATTTTGAACGGCATGACACCGAACGGGACGAATTCTACCAGAGGCATCGCCCGCGCTTCACCTCGCGGGTGTATCCTCGTCACATGTTCAAAGCCATCCCCGATGTCAGCCGCGATCTGCTCAAACAACAGTATCTGGCCAGCGACGAAATCGCCACCGTGGTTTTCCTCGCC
>JANMNW010000454.1:0-2283 GCA_031368515.1 Chloroflexota bacterium | reverse complement strand
GATGCAACGTTAAAACTCACGGATTGGCGACGACCGGAAATGAGATGATCCGCAACGCCGATCTCTATTCAGGCGATTCTGCTGCTTGGAAACGGCATAGTGGATACGGAGTTGTCGACTTGGTCCGGAAGGCGTCTATATTCGAAAGGCGTCAAGAATTTGACTGTGGTGATCTCGAATGGGACGGTGAAACATTATTGGATAGCGGCACCAGTGCATTGCCAATCAACATACAAGAACATCGGATTCTAGAATACGGTGGGTATCACATTGCGCGCGACCGAAACGACTATGATCGCAAGACAAAAATCGAACTTATCGAGAACCCTCGACACTATTTGGTGCTTCCGTCAGAAGAGCAGAAATGGGTGCGAGATCGAGTAAACCAAACTGTTCCGTTCATGCTCGCACAGTGGGATGACAGAGCGCGGTCACTTGTAAACATCGCTGAATTACAGTCATTCGCGGAGTCTTTTCATTGGACTCCCCGTATAGGCCGTACGTTTGTGGGTGGTGTAGAAGTCAAATTAGGCTCTCCGCACTACGAGGAATTAAGTCCATATCCTTCGGATGACGACCGCAAGTGGTTCTTGTCCATGGTGCCGATTAGCCCACTATGACAATGCAAAGCGTCCCAGACGTGGAGCTGACATCCATAGCGATACCCGCCTGTGATCGGCAGGTGCCGGTAGGATTTGTGACTGCACTCAAGCGGGTGAGCAAATTTGCTGGACGATCGAATATGATCTTCCCGTGGGTTCAGTATGTTTATCTCGTAGATGGACGGCTTTATGCATCGGACAATCGCTGCGTTGTTGAAATTGATTTGGGTGATCCTTCGTTTGGTCCAGCTCGGTTCTCAGCTGGCGATGTATCAGTCTTATCGACAATGGGCAGCGATCCTCAACAAGCTAGGTTTTCTGATGGTGAAGTGGCGTTTGCATGGGAAGGCGGGCAGTGGTGCGTGTTCCGCAGTGACCTAAAGGGGCTTCAGTTGGTAGAAAAGTCTCGTGTGCTGCTCGATCAGTTCTGGCAAAAAGGGCGCGAGCTAAGCTCAGATACGAGAAAGGCGATGTTGGACGTTGTCCGCAAAAGGGAGTCGACCGACACCCCTCGGTTTAAGGCCTCCGCTACTGGATTGCCCGACGACTACTTTTGGCACTACGGTGCAATCTCGAAGGTTTTAGCAGTGGCGGAACGCTTCGATGCCGCGTCCATTCCGAATTCATTTACCTTCACGAACGGCAGAGGCTTGATCGTGCAGCCGTCTCATCACAGTATCAGTCGATGAGTAGCCTTTACGTAGACGGCTTTTTCTACCATCCCGACGGGGCGTTGCCCGCTCACGTCTCAACGCGCGTTGCGGATGGCACAATAAATCCACGGCTAGATGATCTGTTCGCCGTCGCAATACAAGAGACCCGAGATGCTCTCAGCGCTAGTGCAAAGCGAAGGGATCGACTGTTTGCACGGCTTGATGCGATCGAAGCAGAAATCGCGCTTATTGACGACGAGGAAAAAGAGATCGAGGCGCGTCTCGGCTACCAGCACGAGGTCATCGCCAAGTATCAGCGTGGGGACGATCTGGATGAAGCAGAGCGTGAACTGCTAACTCCGAAGAATATTCAACCGATCCGGCCTGATAAGAAGAAGGAAAAAGCTGAGCTCGACGAGCACCAAAAAACGATCCCCGAGGGCTGGGAGGTCGCAAACAGGCGCGTGGATGACGAGTTCGTCTATTTTACGATCAAGCGTGAGCGCACAGCGAAGATTGCATCAATAGCGACGGTGACAAAGAGAGTCGCAAAGGCACTTGATCAGTTTTTTGCTCCTGACTTCAATCGCAAGAGCCGTGTACAGGTTTGGGACCGACTGGGAACGCTCAGCCCGATTTTTCCAGGTGCCGGATGATCAATAACGAAGAAGATCTTTGGCGCCTCTTCGGCGGCGAAGATCACATTCAACCGGGTCGCCGCAGTCTGTCCTATGGCGTTGTCTGGCAAGAGCTTCATGACTACGAAGCGATGCATAAGGGTGAGGCAACCTCAGCCAAATGGTTCAAAAGAGGGAAGCCGACTCCCCGGACTGTATTGAAAGATTCGACGCGGTTCTATGTTCTCATAGGTCGCGAACGGCAGGTCTGTGTCGATCAATCGCGGCTCATAAAGGTCGGGAAGGCGATGCGTGATAAGGAGCTGTCCGTCCAGTATCTGGGTGTGCTGAAACCTGAATAGGTCAGGCGCGAAAAAGTGCGACTATGCTGCGGCTACCGGTCGCTCAAAA
>JANMNW010000430.1:0-20399 GCA_031368515.1 Chloroflexota bacterium | reverse complement strand
CGCGCTGTGCCGGTCCGGCACAGCGCGCTGCTGTTGCAAGTTGAGCGCGTTCAGCGCGGTCAGGATTCAGCCTGCTATCGCCGCACCAGCGGCATCAGCACGCGCGAACCCGGCGCCACTGCGATCGTGCCCGCCGCGCTCGATGCGTCGCCGTCGCCGTAGCTGAAGCTGCCGGAGATGGACATGCGCACTTTGTAGCTTGCGCCCGGCGCCAGCAGCCCGCTGTCAAACTGGCTGCCCGTCGCGCTGTGCTCATCCACATCGATGTTGACGAACTCAATCACCGCGCCGGCGTAGACGTTCACCACCGCCGGCTCAAAGCCGTTGGCCGTGATGTAGACCACCTGCGATGCGCCGCCGTTGATCAGCGGCGTCAGCGCGATGTTCTTGTTTAGCGAATCAGCGCCTGCGTCGATGTCGCGGCTGCGATACGGCTGGTAGCCGCTGCGCGCGACGGCGATGCGGTGCAAGCCGCCGTTCTCACTGAAGCTGTAGCCGCCATCCGCGCCGGTTCGCTGCGGATTGAGCTGACCGGCCTCTGCCGTCGTCGGTGCGCCGAAGATCAGCCCGCCTTCATCCGCCGATTGGCCGGACAACAGCGTGACGATCGCATTGGCCAGCGGCTGGCCTGTGACGCGGTCGGCAACGACGCCGTCGTTTGTCACGTCGACCGACTGGCTGAAGCTGCTCTCCGTGCCGCCGTTGCTGGATGTCAGCACCAGGCGCCGGCGTGCTGTTGCCGACGCTTCCGAACGCGCCACAGGCAGCGCATCCACGGTCAGCGAGCCGCTGAATGTGCCGTTGCCATCCGGATCGGTCAGCGAGACGTTGATATCGCCCAGGGTAACGTCGTAGCGCGTGTTCACGTTGCCATTGGCCTGCACCGTGATCGTGTAGAAGCCTGGCTTAAGCGATTCAATCTTTTGATATGTGAACCCCAGGCCGAAGGCCGGCAAGGCGAGCGAGCGCCCCTGGCTGTCGGTCATGCACATGCTCATGGGGTTGAAAGGAAGCGCAGTGTCGACTTTTACGCGCACGCCTGAGGGCGGCCAGTTGCGATGGATGTCCGCCGCCGCAGCGCCGCGCGCCGCCGCAGCGCCGGCATAGCGCATCTGAATGTGATGCACACCAGCGGGCAGCGTCAAGGCATAGCTGAAGTTGCCGTTCGCGTCGCTGGTGGTGGTGCCCACCTGCACCAGGCCGATCAAGATGGCGATGATGCTGTTTGGCTCGGCCCGGCCCCGCAGCACCTGCTGGCTGCGATTGGTCACGGTTGGGCCCATGATCACGCGATCCATGCATGAATCGTGGGTGTAGTCCATGAAAAGGCCCCCCATGGGCGAGCTGAGCAGCCCGCGCACGGTTTTGGTCGCGCTATTGTTGCTGGTGTCCACATCGCCGGTGATGGTCGCTGAAACTGTGCCGGTGTAGTCGACCGCTGCGCCAGCCATTGCATTGGCAGCGCTGGACGCGGCCAGCGTGCAGGTGATGCAGCCATACCAGCCGAGCACAACCGTCCCAGATTCGCCGGGGAACAAACGCGGGATGTTGAATGTGACTTTGTCGCCCGTGAGCGTCAGCTCTTCCATGGCAACGTCGGTGCCTTTGGCCAGGATGATCTCCATGTCGCGCAGTTGCGCCGGCTTGGTGAAAGTCACGCGCACATTGCGCGCATCGCGCGAACCGTTGTTGGCGATGTCGATGGCAAAAACCATCTGGTCGAAGTTTAGCGACAGTTCTGCGGCATTTGCCGACATCAGCCCGCTGGCGGGCGTGCTGCCCTTGTCCGCCTTGGCGGCCAGTTGTACGTCGATATCCGGCCCGCCATCGGCGTTGGGATAGTACAGATAGTCTTCCGTCTCGCCGCTGCGGAACGGTGTGACGTAGCCGCGGCCATCGCCGTGCGCGACTGGGCCGGGCGCGGTAAGTGTCTTGTTCGACGGCCGCTCGCTCAGCGTGATGCGCACCCAGGCGGGCGCGTTGTTGTTGGCCCATGGCACCAGCCCGGTTGGAACCATGATGGTGTGCAACCCGGCGCCCAGTGCCACGACGTTGATCTGCCGGTCGATCACCATGTGCTCCGGCGCGGCTGTGCCGCCGCAGTTGGCCGCATCGGCCCAGCTGCCGTTGCGGTTGCCATCGGCCCAGACGTTCAGATAAGCTGGCGCGACCTGCTGTTGGAAGTACGCCACAGCCAGCGGGCTGATGGCGATGCGAACCGGGATGTTGGTCGCCTGGCAGTTGTTCAGGTTCCACAGCGCAAGATTGGTGCCGTCATCGCCGCGGTCGTTGTCGGGATCATTTGCCGCGGGGCGGATGTTGTTGAGCGCATCCTGATCCGGGCCAAGGTCGGCTTCGGCTTCACGGCTGACGCGCTTGCCCAGGTGAAGCGGTCCGGGGAAGGCGTGGCGCGGGCCTTGCACCGCACCCGTGGCCGGATCGAACACCGTGGGGAAGCTGGCGGGCACACCCGGATACGCCGCCATAGCGGCGCCGGCATGATTGGTGCTGTCCGGCGCGTCGCCCAGATCGTTGGGCCGGATCGTCGCTATAAACGGGATCACGCCATGCAGATTGGGATACTGCTGCGCGTCCGGGCAAACTTCGGCTTCCAAGGGCAGGAAACAAAAGCCCAGCCCGCTCCCCGCGTTGGCATCCACAGGCTGCGCGAGCGCTTCGGAAGCACCGGCGTTCGCATGCAACGGCACAGTGACGTTTGCGCGCTGGCCGGGACCAAGCGTGATCTGGCTGATGACCGCCGGCCGCGCATTGGCCGATTGCGCCTGCGTCGCGCCCGCCGCCTGCTGGTAAAAGCCCAGCGTGACGGTGTGCGCATGTGTGTTGGTCAGCACGCCTTGCCAGCTGGCGCCCGGCAGATCCAGGACGTCGATGATGTCGTTCAGGTTGTCGTTTGGCGTTTGGTCAATGATGATCGCGTTTTCGTCATAGCCCAGGCATTTGGCGACAAAGCTCACGCTGTCGCTGACCACCGCGCCGCCGCGCGGCTGTGCCTGCGCAATGTTCTGGATTGTCTGCGTCTGTTGATTGGGCTGGCACAAAGTAAGCACGCGCACCAGGAAGGTCAGCTTGATCTCGGCATCTGGCGCGAGCGTGCCGCTCCACTTGATCACTTGCTGCGGTGGCGTGATCCCGTCCGGAGGCATCACTTCGAGCTGTGCTGCAAGCGGCGCCGCGCCGCCGGTGTTGCTGCTGACATCGACGTATTCGATTTGCCCTGAAGAGAGGGTTGGGTAAACAATCAGCGGGTAAGGCAGCACATCCTGAATGCGCGCCTCGATCGGTTGCGTGCCGCCGATGTGGCGCAGGCGGATGGTGTACGTCACCGTGTCCAGCCACTCCACCGGAGTTGACTCAGTGATGACCTGTTTGACCAGGCTCAGTGTGCCGTTTTCGCCGGGCCCTCCATTGCGCTGCAGATAGTCCTCGGTCTCGCCTTTGGCATAGCCGCCGGCCGGGCCGCGCCCATCCGGCAATCCGGCGACTATGGCGGGCGAGTCGCTCAAGGTGAAGCGCATCCAGTGCAGCTTTTCGGGCGAGGTGTTCAATACAACTTCGGTATTGACATTGAGGTTGACGAAGCCGCCGGGCGCGATTGCGCCGACGGGGATGACGCGGTCGCGCACGATCCACTCGGTCGAGGCGCGCGGGGCGCCGCCGTCGGAGGGCTGGCAGAAGGCGTTGTCATTCCAGTCGCCGTCGTGATCGCCATCAAACCAGACGTTCAGATACATGGCATTGATCGTCGCTGCCGGATGCCTGCGCACGCGCACGGTCAGCGTGGTGCGCGCACAGTTGGTGAAAGCGGCGTTGCGATTGCGCCAGCCGTCGTCGCCGCGGTCCATGTTTGAAAATGCCGGACCGCCGCTCAGGATGTTGTTAACGCCGTCCTGATCCGGGCCGCCGTCGGCTTCCACCTCTCCGGAGATGTGATCGCCCAGATAGCCGCCCGGCGTGGCATTGCTGTGGCGCGGGCCGATGGGCTGACCCGCAGGTGTGACCTGGAAGACGGTGGGGAAGCGCCCCAGCGTGCCATCGGGATAGGCGAAGTTATTCACCCCCAGGTTGTTGCTGCTGTCAGGCGCGTCGCCCAGATCGGGGCGCGGCTGGTTGTCATCCGCAACGGTATAGGTGATGACCAGCACGGGCGCAACGAGACCGTCCTTTGTGTCAGCGCGCACACCGCCGGTGCCCGGCACTTTGCCGCGCAAAGCCACGCCGTTGTTTGCTTGGGCGCCGCTCAGCCAGGCATCGAGCAGTGTCTTGATCGGCCAGTTCAGATCGCCTATCACGGTGGCGGTTTGCACGTTGCCCGCCCAGGTCACCGCCGGCTGGGTGTTCCAAGTAATCGTCGACTCGTCCCAGGCGCCGTCGGCGCGGCCCATCTCTATCGGCAACGGGTTGGCCGCGGCGTTGATGCGCATGCGCAACTGTGCCGAGTCGATCGTGGCCCCTGCGGGTACCGCATTGAGATCGAATTTGACAAAGTTGTAGTCGAAGTCGCCGTTCGGCCGGCTGTTTAGCACGAAGTAGGGTTGGCCGCCGCCATTAAAGGCCGGCACCGCCGGAATGGTGCCGGCGTCTTCGATGGCCGGCACTTCGATGGTTACGGTCGCTGTGGGCGCGGCCGGCGAGGCGCTTGCCGGCGCCGCCGCAAATGGCGACGCCAGCAAGCAAAGCACCAGCGCCGACGCGGCCCCAAGTTGCAGTCTTGTTCGAGGTTTTTCAGATGTCATTGAATTCTCCTGCACCGCCTCCCCTTCCACCGCCGGCCTCTGATTTCACCGCGTTCAAGCAAAGCCGGGTCCGGGCGTGCTGATGCACTGTGATGGTAGGAAAACGCGCGCAGGCGCTGTCTCGGTTATGGGCCGATATGTCCCGCTGAGGGGCGTGTGTCGCAGCTTGCGCGGAAAACGGGGCGTTGGAAAGGGGGAACGCCCGGCTGTCTTTCGGCAGCGCAGCTAGCGGCTGAGCGCCACTGGCTGGCCGTTGAGCGTGCCTTTGACCTGATAGCGCCCGCCATTGCGGATGTATTCGAGCGTGCCGGTGGCGTTGCCGCTGACATCGACTTTCAGCGTAAAGCGGTCGCGCTCAAGGTTAAGGCGGCCGCTGCCGCTCATCACAAACCCCGCGCTGAACGCGCAGGCCGCAAGTTCGAACACATCTGCGTTGCCTCTTTCGGCGTGTTCATAGGCCACGATGCCACCGCGCAAACAGCCTTCGCTTTGACGACTGTCCTGCGCCCAGGCGAAGTAACCGGGCGAGCGGGTAAGCTCGTTCTCCGCCGAGATCAGCGCATCCAGCACATTGTCGAACGCGCGCGCGCGGGGCGGGGCAATTGACACATAGTCATCGGCAATTTCACCGGCGCAGCGCGTTTGCCGCTCGGCTGGCATCTGGCCCTCGGCCAGAAAGCGCGTCACGGGATCATCGACGCAAGCCACGCCGCGGCCAAAGATCACATGCGGCCCGTTCTGTTGCACGATCAGCGCCGCGTTGTTCAGACGCTTGAATACATCGCGGCCCTGGCTGGCCGGCGTGGCCGGGTCGGCGGTGGCGATTAGCACCACGGTGGGAATGTCGCGCGCAGGGGCCGGGTCGTATGGCTGTGGCGGTGTGGCGATGGGCCAAAACGTGCATGGCAGGTCGCCATAGAACACGCTGTTCATGCGCGGGATGTTCTCATCCGCTCTGTCGCCCGCTTGCATGTATTTGCGCGCGCGTTCGTCTGGCGTGCCGTTGAAATAGCGGTAGTCGCTGCAGTTGACCGCGTAGTAGGCGGCGTCGGAATAACTTGGATCTGGCCTAGTAATCAGTGTTTGCGGATCGAGACCGAGCGAGACGTAAAACATCATGGCCAGCGGCTGCAATTCGCCGGCATCGGCGTAGGCGATGGCGCGCTGCAACAACATGCGGTCTTCCTGCGAGTAGAGATACGTCGATGCGGCGGTTTCCAGATCTCCCAGCGCGAAGTTGCGCCGTTCGGTTACGCCGTCGGCGCGATGAAAGCTGAATTCCAGCTGCCCGCGTTCCAGGCGCTTGGCCAGCTTGTCATACGCGCGTACGGCGTCGCGGCCCATGTCGGCGCCGCACGCGTTGTTTGCCGTGCATGCATCCAGCGTTCGCGCCAGCGTTTCGCTGAACGCTGCCGTTTGTTCGTGCATGAAGCGCTGGCCGGTCAGGCTCATGTCGACCACGCCGTCGAGGATCAACCCGGCCACATGGTCGGGGTGGGCGGCGGCGTAGACCTGAGCGTATTGCGTGCCGTAGCTTTCGCCATACAGCCACAGCTTTGCATCGCCTTTGAGCGCCCGCAACGCTTCCAGATCCTCGACCGCCTGGCGCGTGCTGTAATACCTGAGTTCATCGACATTGCCCAGCCGGGACAGGCAGGCGGCGACGAACGCGCGCGCGTTGTCGATGGTGGCTTGTTCTTCCGCGGGCGTGCGCGAGCGGCTGTCGGTCTGGTAGTAGGCGGCCACTTCGGTATCACAGCGCAGGTTGCCGCTCATGCCGATGCCGCGCTGATCGAAAAAGACGATGTCGAAGACTTCGGCGATGGCCGGGTCGAACGCCGCTGTGTAGCTGTCGGCGCTAGCCAGCCCGGATGCGCCGGGTCCACCCACCGCGGTGACAAACATGCCCTTGCGTTTGGCCAGATTGCGCGCGGGCAGAATGCCGAATACCACGTTGGTCGCAGCCGGGTTGGCCGCGTCGAAATGATCCAGCGGCACCTGCATGGCGATGCATTCAAAATTGCTGTTTGGACACGGCCGTTGGCCGACGATGCGCGTGGGCGGCGCAGCTGCACGCGCCGGAGCAACGGGCTGCAGGCAGGCGCCAAGCAACATGACACACGCGGTGAATAGGCTTCGGGCCTGTGCGGTGGACATCCTCTTTCGGCTTCCTCGGCTGCGCGACAACATCCAATCGCCATGAGAATGGCGAGCGCAAAAGCGCCCGCAAAGTATGCGCCAAGATAGGAAAAACGGCGCAGAGGCAAGTAATCCCGCCACGGTTTCAATGCGCGGTCTATGCGCGCGCTGCAAAAGGCAACCATGATGACAGCGGGCTCGGCGCATGCGCGGTTGCGATGCTTGCTACGCATCTGGCGCGCAACGCCCAAGTCGCGCCATTTTGAAACAGCGCCTTTGCGGGCCGATAATGGCGCGGCGCCTATGCAACTTCCTTTCACCCACGACCTGTCCGAGCTTGAGCCCGTCGTTCCGATCGCGCGGCGTGTTAACGCGCGCGCGCGCTACACCGGCGCGGGCGTGACCATCGCCTATCTTGACTCCGGGTTTTATCCGCATCCGGATCTGGTCACGCCGCTCAGCCGCGTCAAGGCTTATGCCGACGCCACGGGAGAACAGGTGATTGAGCGCGCGCTGTCCAAAAGCCAGCATGCCAGCAACTGGCACGGCACGATGACGGCCGGCGCATCAGCCGGCAACGGGGTGCTATCGGGCGGGCGATATCGGGGCATCGCTAGCCGGGCGTCGCTGGTGCTGGTCAAAACCGGCCAGCCCGACACCTTTCGCATCAGCGAGAAAGACATCGGCCGGGCGCTGAGCTGGGTGATTGAGCATCATGCGCGGCTGGATGTGCGGGTGGTCAACATCTCGCTGGGCGGCGATGTGCCGAGCAAAGGCAAGGCCACCGCGCTCGACAAGCTGGTGGAGGAAGCTGTGTCGCTGGGGATGTGCGTGGTGTGCGCGGCGGGCAACAGCGGCCTGCACAAGATCATTCCGCCGGCCAGCGCGGCGGCGGCGATCACCGTCGGCGGATTGAACGATTTCAACGGCGCCGATCGCGCGCGTCAGCGCCTCTACCACTCCAGCTATGGCGCCGGCGTGGGCGGCGCGATGAAGCCCGAGCTGATCGCTCCGGCACAATTTGTGCCGGCGCCGATGCTGCCGGACAGCGAGACGCACAAGCTTGCGCAGCTGCTGTGGACGCTGGAAAAGGCGAGCGATCGTGCGCTGCTCGTACTGCTCAAAGCGCAGGATGCGCAGGATGCGCTGGGCATGGAAGTTCAAAAGCCGCTGGCGCATGTGCGACGGGCGGTGCGGCATCGCATCAACGAGCAGAAGTTTATCCACCCGCACTACCAGCATTCGGACGGGACGTCATTCGCCGCGCCGATCGTGAGCGCGGTGATCGCGCAAATGCTGGAAGCCAATCCGAAGCTGACGCCGGCGCAGGTCAAGCACGCGTTGATCGACACCGCCGATGCGCTTGACGATGTTGCAGTGGAGCGGCAGGGTGCCGGCGTGGTGAATGCCAGCGCGGCGGTGCGGGCGGGGTTGGGGATGACACGATCGTCTGGCCGTAGGTCGTTGCGGTGATCCACGGCCACGGGCCACGTATTACGGGCCACCGCGTTGGGGCCTTGATCCATTCGACGCTTGCTGGGCCAATATCGGATCTATCGCTAGAATCAAGGGACTGCCAGAGGAACGGCCAAATGCATCGCGAGCATCACAAATGGTGGAGCCCGTCATTGAACAGAGATATGGAGCTGATCATTGTCGGCCACCATGGCGCGCGCGTGCTGGTCTTCCCGACTTCGAAAGGAAAGTATTACGAGTGGGAAGACCGCGGCATGTTCGGCTCGCAAGGCTTGCAGCATCACATTGAGCAGGGCTGGCTGCAGTTCTATTGCGTGGACAGCGTCGATCACGAGAGCTGGTACAACCGCGGCGCGCACCCGGGCCAGCGCGGTTGGCGGCAAAACGAGTACATGCGCTATGTGAAAGACGAGGTGCTGCCGCTGTCGCGCGCCAAGAACTCCAATCCGTTTTTGATCACCGTCGGCGCCAGTTTTGGCGCTTATCATGCCGCCTGTTTTGCGCTGCGCTTTCCCGAATTGACCGGCCGACTGCTTGCCATGAGCGGGATGTTTGATATCAAAGGCTTTACCGGCGGCTACAGCGACGACAATGTTTACTTCAACAACCCGCCCGACTTCGTCGCCAATGAGCAGGATGAGGCGAGACTGGCGCACTTGCGGCGCATGGATATCATCATTGCGACCGGCCGCGACGACCGACTGCGTGGCGAGAGTGAACGGCTGTCGCGCGTGCTGTGGGATAAGTCAATCGGCAACGCGTTGCGCATGTGGGACGGTTGGTCGCACGACTGGCCCTACTGGCAGCGCATGATGCAAACATATGTCGGAGGACACGACCAGAACTCATCCTGAAAATGTGGGCCCCACCTTTTTCGCCAACGTTTCAGGTGTGCAAGCAAGGTGGAGTCCACATCTTAGGATGAGTTCTAGTCAGAAAGCGGATACTTGATGGTGACAGCTGACAGGCTCTATCGAGGGCAGCTACTACCATCTTTCATGCAAACGAGGAGCTTATGCAAAAAATCGGAGTCATTGTCGGCCGTGAATGGTCGTTCCCGCCCGCGTTTATCGAAGAGGTCAACGAGCGCAACGAAGGCGTCTTGGCCGAATACGTCAAGCTGGGCGGCACGCGCATGGCCGAACCGTGCGAGTACGCAGTGATTGTCGACCGCATCTCGCACGAAGTGCCCTACTACCGCTCGTATCTCAAGAATGCAGTGCTGCAGGGCGTGCATGTGGTCAACAACCCCTTTATGTGGACGGCCGACGACAAATTTTTTGAAGCGTCGCTGGCCACCAAGCTGGGCGTGGCCTCGCCGCGCACGGTTGTGTTGCCAAACAAAGACTATGTTCCCGGCATCGTGCACAACGAAAGCCTGCGCAATTTGAAGTATCCGGTGCCGTGGCGCGATCACGTCGAATACCTGGGCGGCTTTCCGGTGGTGTTGAAAGATGCGCATGGCGGCGGCTGGAAGGGCGTGTATGTCGTGGCCAACGACGACGAGCTGTTCTGGCGCTACAACGAGAGCGGGCTGCTTACCATGGTGTTGCAGGAATACATCAAGTGGGACAACTA
Source organism: Chloroflexota bacterium (assembly GCA_031368515.1). Classification (GTDB taxonomy): domain Bacteria; phylum Chloroflexota; class Anaerolineae; order J036; family Brachytrichaceae; genus CANJQH01. The sequence goes on along the minus strand of JANMNW010000430.1, from coordinate 10,452 downwards.
CCTGCGCTGCATGTGCATCGGCCAGCAGGACATTTATGTGTCCAAATATGACCCGGTCAACCGCCGCTACTTGCGGCACGATCTGGATCAAGCCATGTACGACCGCGTGGTGCGCGATTCGCTGACGCTGGTGCGCGCACTGGGCTATGACATGAACACTGTGGAATGGGCGATCAAAGACGGCGTGCCCTACGCCATCGACTTTATGAACCCGGCGCCGGATATGGATATCAACTCGTGCGGCGTGGAGTATCACCGCTGGTGCGTCGAGAAGATGGCCGACATGTGCATCCGGCTGGCCAAGTCGCCGCGTGCCCAGGCGGTGCCATATCACTGCTGACAACGAAAATGGACACGAACGGGTGCAGCTCATGCGGCATGTGCGCGTCGTTCTGACCGGGCTGGGCAACGTCGGCCGCAATCTGCTGCGCATCCTGGCCACCCAGGAGGATGTGCTTCGCAACCGGCACCGGCTGGTGGTGGATGTCGTGGGTGTGGCGGATTCGACTGGTGCGGCGTTCAGCCAAAGCGGGCTGGATGTGGCGGCGCTGTTCACGCTCAAGAACACCCGCCAGCCCATCAGCGCACTGCCGCAATTTGGCCGGCCGGGTATGAGCGGCTTGGAACTCGTGTCGGCCGTCGACGCCGATGTGCTGCTGGAGGCCACGCCCGTCAACTTGCAGCACGGCCAGCCCGGCCTCGACATCGTGAGAGCGGCGCTGCGGCGCGGCCTGCATTGCGTGCTGGCCAACAAGGGCCCGCTGGCGCTGGCCTATCAAGAACTTGCGCTGATGAGCACGCTGGGCGACCGCGCAAAACCCGAGCTGCGTTTTTCCGCCTGCGTCGGCGGCGCGCTGCCGACGATCAATTTGGGCACGCGCGATCTGGCCGGCGCGCGCATCACCAAAATTGAAGCGATGGTCAACGGCACCTGTCAGGGCATTCTGCGGCTGATGGAATCCGGCGCGAGCTTTGCAGCCGCGTTGGCCGAAATGCAGCGCCGCGGCATTGTTGAAGCCGACCCCAGCCTCGACATCGACGGCTGGGATGAGGCGGTCAAGCTGGTCATCATCGCCAACGCCGTCCTGCACCGGCCGACCGTGCTGGCCGACTTGACGGTGCGCGGCATTCGCGACCTGACCGCCGCCGATCTGGCCGCCGCCGCCGCGCGCGGCGAACGGCTGGTGCTGCTGGGCGTCGCCGAGCCGTCCGGCGCCGACTGGCGGTTTACGGTTGGGCCGGTGGCGCTGCCCCTGGCGCATCCCTTGGCGCGCATGGGCGGCGATGAGATGGGCGTCATCTATCACACCGACATCTCCGGCACGCTGCACGCCACAGCCGAAGAGACCGACGCCACGCCCACGGCCGCCGCCATGCTGCGCGACTTGATCAATCTGAGCGAGAATTAGCGCGTGCTCAATCTATCCGCCATCCGATCGGAATTTCCGTCACTCGCCCGCACGTTCAACGGCCAGCCGCTCGTCTATTTTGACGCGCCGGGCGGCACGCAAACCACCAGGCGCTGCATCGACGGCATCGTCGATTATTTTCAGCGCTGCAACGCCAATACCCACGGCGCGTTTGTCACCGCTGAGGAAAGCGACCACATCATCGAGCTGGCGCACGAAGCCGGCGCCGACTTTTTGAACGCGCGCAGCCCGGACGAAATCGTCTTTGGCCAGAACATGACCAGCCTGACGTTCAATTTGAGCCGCAGCATCGGCAGAGGGCTGAACCCCGGCGACGAGATCATTTTGACACGGCTGGACCATGACGCCAATTTCTCGCCCTGGCATCTGATGGCCGAAGAGCGCGGCGTGAAGATTCACATCGTCGACATCGTCGAGGCCGATTGCACGCTCAAGCTAGACGATTACGAGCGCTATCTGACTTCGAAGACCAAGCTGGTCAGCGTGGGCCTGGTGAGCAACGCCGTGGGCACGCTCAATCCGGTCAAGCAAATCATCGGCATGGCGCACGCGGCCGGCGCGCTGACCTTTGTCGATGCGGTGGCCGGCGCGCCGCATGTGCCGATCGATGTGCAGGACCTCGACACCGACTTTCTGGCCTGTTCGCCCTACAAGTTCTGGGGCGCGCATCAAGGCATGCTCTACGGCAAGTACGATCTGCTGGACAAATTGCCCGCCTACAAAGTGCGTCCGGCCGACAACAAGCCGCCGCATAAGTTCCAAACCGGCACGCAGAGCCTCGAAAATCAAAATGGCCTGCTGGGCGTGATGGACTACATCGCCTGGTTCGGCGAACAGGCGGGCGCGGCACATTCCGGCCCCAAGCTGCGCAGCACGCGCGCGGAAATGCTGCACGCCGCCATGCGCGCGTCGCAGGACTACGAGCAGCAACTGTGCAAGCGCTTGATCGAAGGCGTGCTGGCCATTCCCGGCGTGCGTTTCTTTGGCATTCGCGAGACCGCGCGCTTGTTGCAGCGCGTGCCGACCATCGCGATCCGACTTAAGGATCAGCATCCCCACGACACTGCCGTCGCACTGGGCGCGCGCGGCATCTGCGTGTGGGATGGGAACTACTACGCCATCAATCTCACCGAGCGCCTTGGCGTCGAGTCGATGGGCGGCATGGTGCGCATCGGCCTCTCGCACTACAACACCGCGGACGAGGTCGATCGATTTCTGAATGAACTCTCTTCTTTGTAAGCAGTGCGCAGTGTGCGGCATACGGTGACGATCGCACACCGCACACCGTCCCAAACCATGCATACCCAACCCATCTTCCTCCTTGGCTTCGGCGGCGTGGGCCGCGCGTTGCTGGATCAGATATTGGCCGCGCGCGAATTGCACAAGCGCCGCAACGGCCTCAAGCTCGCCGTGCTCGGCATCGCCGACAGCGCCGGCGCGCTGATTGGCGAGCGCGCGCTGAGCGACGCGGCGTTGCGCAAAGCGCTGGCGGTCAAGCTGGAAACCGGCCGCTTGCCGCAAACCGCGGCCAAGCGCGCGAATTTGCAAGCGCTGGTCGCGCGCTTGCCGGCCAACACAATTCTGATCGACACATCGGCATCGGCCGTCACGGTGCCTGCGCTGATAAAGGGCAAAAAGCGCGGCCTGGGCGTGGTGCTGGCCAACAAGCTGCCGGTGGCCGGCGACCTTGCCTGGTGGGACGCCATCGCCGACGGCCGTGCGCGTTGGGAGACCACCTGCGGCGCGGCGCTGCCGGTGATCAGCACGCTCAACACGCTGCTCGACAGCGGCGACACCGTGCATCGCATCGAGGGCACGCTCAGCGGCACGCTTGGGTACGTGTCGGCGCAGCTGGAGGCCGGTGTGAAATTTGGCGACGCCGTGCGCGACGCAAAAATGCGCGGCTACACCGAACCCGATCCGCGCCAGGATTTGGGCGGGCTGGATGTGGCACGCAAGGCGCTGATTCTGGCGCGCATGCTGGGCTACCGCCTGGAGATGAAAGACGTCAAGGTTGAATCGCTTTACCCAAAGCTGATGGACCGGCTCACGGTGGACGAGTTCATGCGCGATGTCGATTCGCTCAACGCTTCGACGGCCGCGCGCGTGGCCGATCTTACGAGCGGCGGCAACAAGCTGCGCTATGCGGCGGTGATCGAAAACGGCAAACTCAAAGCCGGCTTGGTCAGCGCCGATCCGGCCAGCAAGCTGGGCATGTCGCGCGCATCCGACAGCGTGGTGATCTTTCACACCAAGCATTTCACCGACAACCCGGTCACGATCAGCGGACGCGGCGCAGGCCAGGCGGTGACCGCCAGCGGCGTGTTAGGCGATGTCGTGAGCTTGAGCAGGGAGATGCGATAGGGCTTCCAAATACCTCATCCCATGTACGGTATCGGGTTCAAGATAGCTGCCTTCGGTCCATTCGTTCCAGGCGTTGATGGTGATGATGCCTTGAGTGCGCGGATGCGCGGCGACAAAGGCGCGCGCCCGCGAAAGCGCGGCGCCAAATGCCGCGGGCGTGTTGCCGGTGAGCACAGGCGTGTACGGATAGTGCTGGGTATGCCAGGTTTCGGCGACGCAACGCGGCGATGAGTCCCAGCCCATTGAGACGTTGGGGTGATAGGGCACGCGCAGAATGTTGTGCCAGCGCTGCCACTCGCCATAGATTCGCTCGGCGGCATCGGCGTAAGGCGTGGCCGGCGCGCCGTTGAACATATCGTGATGCACCCAGGCGTATGTGGTGACGCTGTCAAATCCCAGCGCGTCGACGGCGGCCTGGGGATCGGCGAAGTCGCCGCGTTGCGCCAGCGTGTCGAGCCCCCAGGTGACGGTGTTCAGATGCAGGCGCTCGATGCCGGCGGCCTGCGCGCGGGCACGAAAATCGTCGAGCGCCTCACGCGTTTGCTTTGCGCCGCCCAGCCCGGCCACCAGCCGGTCGAGATCGTAGATCGAAAAGTACGGCGCGTCGTTGATGCGCCAGTAGCCGGGGTGTTTGAAATAACGCGCGATGATGTCGCCGGTGATGCGGACAAACGCGGCGGGTGAAACCGCGCCGGGATAGTGCAATGGTTGTTGCGGGTGAGTGCGATCGGGCTGTGCCGGAAAGATGTCGAGCCAGTCGTGGTTGGCCCACATGAGCCCAAATTTGATGCGCGGGTTGTTTGGGGCGCCCAGATAGCCCTCGTGCAGCGCGCGTTCGAGAAACAAGCCGTCTTCATAGGCATACCAGTCGAAGATGATGGCATCGATGCCGTGATCGGCGGCGGCGTCTATCTTGCGCGCAAACACCGCCGGCTCGGCCTCATCTTCGTAGCCCCATAGCGGCATTTTGGGTTGCGCATGGCCGGGGAAGCGCGGTCGCGCCGCCCGCATCAGCGCCCATTCATTCCAGCCTTTGCCGTGCTTGGTGGCGTTGCGCGCGTCGGCGTGATAGTTTGGGAAGTAGTAGCAGGCAATTTGCATATCTATCTATTGACAATCTCGCTTAGAATACCTGTTCGATTCAACATAAGTATTGCCGATCGTGCGAAAAAGGGGACGAGAAAACAGATTCTGTAACGTATCGCAGCCAGGCTCCATCACTGCGCCGCGTGCTCGTGCTTAACGTCACATACGAGCCGCTCAGCGTTATTCCGGTTGGACGAGCAGTGCATCTGCTCATGGTAAATCGCGCGGAGATGATCGAGGCGTCAGACGCGGTCATTCGCAGCGCGCACCTTCAACTGCCCGTGCCGGTGGTCATCCGGCTATTGAGCTACGTACGCGTCCCGCACAACTTGCCGTTGCCATTGTCGCGCCGCGCGCTCTTGCTGCGCGATGCCTACAGTTGCCAATACTGCGGTATTCAGCCCGGCCGCGAGAATCTGACGATCGATCATGTGATCCCGCGTTCGCGCGGCGGGCGCACCGAATGGGAAAACGTCGTCGCCGCCTGCGCGCCGTGCAACCGTCGAAAAGGCAACCGGACGCCGGACGAGGCCGGGATGAAACTGGCTGCGCATCCGCATCGCCCGCGCTTCTGGGCCATGGCGCTGCTGACCATGTCGAACAATGATTCGTGGCGCAAATACTTGAACCCGAAGGATCACTGATTCGAGAGCATTTTTCAAACCCCGGCAGGGTAGAGCATCCTGAGCTGACGCGTGACAACACAAGGCCCAACCCCCATGCTGCGAAAAAAGCCTCTGCTTGTCGTGGCCGTCGTGCTCGGCGCGCTGTTTGCGCTGCCTTCGACGGGCGCGCGGATTGAATCGATCACCGGCGAACGCGGCCGCCTGCCGCAGCTGCGCGCATTGTGGAATCTGGCCCTGCAACAAGCGCGCCCGGCGCTGGCGCTGGCGCCGGATCAAGTGGACACCTCGATGTTGCCGCCCAATGCGCTGGGTGTCAACACGTTTTTGCAGCAGGAAGTCGAAGCGTCGAAGCGCGAGCGCCAGCTGCAAATGATCAGCGATGCCGGGTTCAACTTTATTCGGCAGCAGTTTCCCTGGGCTGACATTGAGATCGACGGCCCCGGCGATTTTGTCGACCGGCGCAACCCGTCGCTGGGCGCGATCAGCGCCTGGGACAAATACGACAACATCGTCTCGCTGGCGAAAGCGCGCAACATTGACATTCTGGCGCGGCTGGATGCGCCGCCAAAGTGGGCGCATGAAGGCTATGCCGATCTGGGCGACTTCGGCCCGGCGGCGAAGGACGAGCGCTTTGCCGACTACGTCGGCGCCGTCGTATCCCGCTACAAGGGCCGCATCCGCTACTATCAGATCTGGAACGAGCCAAATATCTATCCGGAGTGGGGCAATCAGCGCGTCAACCCCGAGCATTACGCCAAGCTGTTGTGCCTGGCCTACGACCGCGCGAAGTCGATAGACCCGAACGTCGTAATCGTCGCGGCCGCGCTGGCGCCGACCGTGGCGCAAGACGGGCGCGACTTGAGCGATCTGGTTTTTTTGCAGCGCATGTATGGCGCCGGCGGCGGGCGCTGTTTTGACGTGGCCGCCGCGCAAGGTTATGGCCTGTGGTCGGGGCCGGGCGACACGCGTTTGAGCCCGCTGGAAACCAATGTGGCGCGCCACACGTTGATGCGCGACATCATGGTGCGCAGCGGCGACGCGCGCAAGCCGATTTGGCTGTCCGAGGTGAATTGGAACGCGGTGCCCGATCAGCCGGACAAGATCGCCGGCGTTGGCCGCTATGGCATGGTGTCGCTGGAAGATCAGGCGCGCTATGTGCCGCAAGTGATCGAACGCGCGCGCCGCGATTGGCCGTGGGTTGGGGCGATGTCGATTTGGTTTTTCAAGCCAGCCAGCGACGCCGGCCAGAACGATTCAAGCTATTACTTCCGCATGGTTGAGCCCGATTTCACGCCGCTGCCGTTGTATGAGGCGATGAAGGCGTTCAACAAGTGAGCGTCGTCGAGCGATGCGGTGCAGTCCGCTCTCGTTGTTCTTTCCTTCGTCATCCCGAGCGATAGCGAGAGATCTTTCCCCTCGGCCCCGCGGCAGGATGTCTCGCTACGCTCGACATGACGAGGGTGGTTCTGGTATCTGATGGTGTCCCGCGTTTCCAAGACGTACTCTCCCTGTGACATTCATGACGCCCCCGTTGACACACCCTTAACACGGCGCTATCATCGAAGCATGGTCTGGGCCAACACGTGGTACTTCCCGCATCTGCAAAAAAGCAGGCGCCGTTGCCCAAAACCATGACGCATCGTCCAATATGATGTCGTTTAGAGCGCAAGGCCCCGGTCTTGCGCTTTTTTTGTTGTTGGTGGCCAGTCGCATGAATGCTTTAAAACCCTACATCGACCTGCTTTCGACCTATTTGCGGCCGCAGCGCAACCGCATGACGGCGCTGGCGGTGCTGCTGGCGGCTACCATCGGTTTGCAGCTTTTGATCCCGCAAATCCTGCGCTCGTTCATCGACAGCGCGATTGGCGTGACCGGCACGCACTTGTTCGGCTTGCCGTTGGCCACGCTCGCCCTGGTTTTCATCGGCGCGGCGCTGCTGCAGCAGGTCACATCGGTGACCGCCACCTATGTCAGCGAGAACGTGGCCTGGACGGCCACCAACCGTTTGCGCGCCGATCTGGCCGCGCATTGCCTGAATCTGGACATGCCCTTTCACAACACGCACACGCCCGGCGACATGATCGAGCGTGTGGACGGCGATGTGAGCGCGCTGGCCAACTTTTTCTCGCAGTTCGTGATCAAGCTTGGCGCAAATGCGGTGCTGCTGATCGCTGTGGTGGCGCTGATGCTGCGCGAAGATGCGCGCGTGGGCGCGGTGCTGCTCGGCTTTGTGATTGTGGCGATCGCCGTCCTGGTGTCGTTGCGCAAGATCACCGTGCCGCTCTGGCGCGCCGAGCGCGACGCGTTTTCGGAGTATTGGGGCTTTATCGAGGAGCGCATCAATGGCACCGAAGACATTCGCAGCCTGGGCGCCGAGCGTTACACGCTTCACCGCCTCGATACGCTCTACAACCGCGCTTTTCGCGCGATCATGCGCTCGTCGTTCGGCGGCAACGCCGCGGTCAACACCACTTTTCTGCTGTTTACGTTCGGCATGGCTTCGTCGCTTGCGGCCGGCGCATACTTGCTCACGCAAGGCGCGCTGAGCTTGGGCGCGGTGTATCTGGTCTTTCACTACGCCAACCTGATGCAGCAGCCGATCAACGAAATCACGCGCGAGCTGGAAGGCGTGCAGCAGGCCGCCGCCAGCATCGGCCGCATCCGCGAGCTGACCGCGCTCAATCCGCTGGTGAAAGAGGCAGCGCCGTCCGCGCCGCCGCCCGGCGCCGACCACGCGCTCTCGGTGCAGTTCGACAATGTCTCGTTCTCTTATGGCGAAACGCTCACGCTGAGCGGCATCTCGCTCAGCGTCGCGCCCGGCCAGGTGCTGGGCCTGTTGGGCCGCACCGGCAGCGGCAAGAGCACCATGGCGCGCCTGCTGTTTCGGCTCTACGACGTGTCCGGAGGCGCGATCCGCGTCGATGGCGTCGACATTCGCCAGCTCAAGTTCGACGACCTGCGCTCGCGCGTGGGCATGGTCACCCAGGAGGTGCAGCTTTTTCACGCCTCGCTGCGCGACAACCTGACCTTCTTTGACCGCGAGATTTCGGACGAGCGCATTCTGCGGGTGATCGACGAGCTCGGCCTGCGCGGCTGGTTCGACGCGCAGCCGCACGGGCTCGACACCGAGCTGCAAGCCGGTGGCAGCGGCCTCTCGGCGGGAGAAGCGCAGCTGCTGGCGTTCGCACGCGTGTTTTTGCGCAATCAACGGGTGGTGGTGCTGGATGAAGCCACCTCGCGGCTGGATCTGGCCTCCGAAAAATTGATCGAACGCGCGGTCGACCGGCTGCTGGCCGGGCACGAGCGCACGCTGATCATCATCGCCCACCGGCTCAGCACCGTGCAGCGCGCCGACGCGATTCTGATTCTGGAGGACGGCCGCATCGCCGAGCATGGCGCACGGGCGGCGCTGGCCGCCGACCCACGCTCGCGCTTTTCGCAGTTGCTGCGCACCGGCGCGCACTCGGAGCTGCTGGAATCATGAGCTATCTCAAATTTCTGCTGCGCGTGTTTGGCAACAGCCCGCTGTGGCAAGTGGCCATCGTGCTGCTGCGCACCCTCATCTTCGCCGGCGCTCCGCTGGCCACCGGCCTGGTTACGCGCAACTATTTCAACGCGCTGGGCGGCGCGCGGCCGGATCTGCGTCTGGCGCTGTCGTTCTGCGCGATGTTGCTCGGCGTGGCGTTTGCGCGGCTGGTGATCATCGTGGTCGACATCGCCATCGACAACAGCTGGAACACCTGGTCGCGCAACATGATGCGCCGCAATTTGTTTGAACACATCTTGCGCCAGCCCGGCGCGCGGGCGCTGCCGGAATCGGCTGGATCGACCATCAGCCGCCTGCGCGATGACATCCCGGAAGCGCTGATGCCGCTCCGCCTGCTGGCCTGGCTGCTGGCGTATGCCACGTTTGGCGCGGTGGCGCTGACGATCATGGCGCGCATCGATCCAAACATGACACTGGCCGTGTCTGCGCCGATGCTGGTGATCGTGGTGGCGGCGATGGTCACGCGCCAGCGCGTGACCGCCTACAGCCGCGAGCGCAAACGCGCCTCGGCGCGCGTCATCGGCTTTGTGGCGCAGATCTTCAGCAGCGCGCAGGCGATCAAGGTGGCCAATGCCGAGCCGCGCGTGATCGAGGAGCTGCGCCGCCTCAACGAGGTGCGCCGCACCGCGACGTTGCGCGACGCGGTGTTCACCAAAGCGCTCGATGCGGTGTTTGTGAATGCCGTCAACTTCTCCACTGGCGTGATCCTGCTGGTGGCCAGCGGCCGCGCGCAGAGTTTCTCGGTAGGCGATTTCGCGCTGTTTGCGCAATATCTGGTCGGGCTGACCGAGCTGGTTACGCGCGTGGGCGAGTTCATCGTGCGTTATCGGCAAGGGCAGGTGTCGTATGAGCGCTTGACGCGCTTGTTGTGGGGCGCGCCTGACACGGTGATGACCCATCTTTCACCCATGCCGTTGCGCACGGTGCCGCCTTTTCAGCGCACGGCCGCACCGGTGGCGGCCGATGATCTCGAAACACTCGACGTGCGCGGTTTGACCTTTGTCTATGCCGAATCCGGCCGCGGCGTGCGCGATGTGTCGTTGCGGCTGCGCCGCGGCACGTTCACCGTGGTCACTGGCCGCGTGGGCGCGGGCAAGACCACGTTGCTGCGCGCGCTGCTTGGGCTGCTGCCGGCGCAATCGGGCGAGGTGCTCTGGAATGGCGCGCTTGTGCGCGATCCGGCCGCGTTCTTCACGCCGCCGCGCGCGGCCTACACCGGCCAGGCGCCGCGCTTGTTTAGCGAGTCGTTGCGCAACAATGTGCTGATGGGCGAGGAAGGCGCGCTGGAAATTGCGCTTTACAACGCGGTGCTGGAGGACGATGTCGCTGCGATGGAGAAAGGTTTGGCTACATTGGTTGGCCCGCGCGGTGTGCGGCTCTCGGGCGGGCAGATCCAGCG
>JANMNW010000426.1:0-5142 GCA_031368515.1 Chloroflexota bacterium | reverse complement strand
TCGGCGATATTGCGGTAATACTGCGTCGAGCCATAACCCGGCAGCGTCACTTTGACTATGCCGTCGTGGCGCACACCCGAAACATGGCTCACCACGCGAATCTCGTCCTTCCAGTCAGCTTCGATCGCGCCCTTGGTGCCGAAGATGCGCCACTTGGTGCGCGGCAGCGCGCCGATCGATGAGATCAACAGATCGGCGGTGACGCCATTTTCAAAGCGAATATACGCCTGGCCGTGGTCCTCGTTGCTGACCGCGTGCCAAACGCGCTTCTGGAAATCGCCGGTTACCTGGGTGATGCGCGCCGGGACAAGATTGAGGATCCAGTCGATGAAATGCGCGCCCCAGTCGTGCATCACACCGCCGCTAACGGCTTTGTCCGAGCGCCACCAGAAGCCGGGATGGTTGTAGCTTGATGTGCCGCACTCGATGTGATAGATCTCGCCGATCAGCCCGCGCGCCAGCACATCGTGAATCAGCAGATAGTCGCCGTCCCAGCGCCGGTTGTGAAAGGTGCTCAGCATGCGGCCGGTGGCGTGCGCCGATTCGATCATCGACGTCGCTTCCTGAACATCGATGCAGAACGGCTTTTCGGTGATCACGTGTTTGCCGGCGGCCAGGCACTGCAGCGTGGTCGGCGCGTGCAGGTTGTGCGGCAGGATGTTGACGACCAGATCAAGCTCGTCCATTTTGAGCAGGTCTTCCAGGCGCGAGTGATAGACTTTCAGGTGGGGCATCTCGCTGCGCGCGACATCCGCGCGCTTCGGATCGGCGTCGCACATCGCCACCGCCTGCATGCCCGGCGTGGCGCCGATCCATTCGAGATGTCCCTTGCCCATGTTGAACGCGCCACCGTAGCCCAGCGCCGCGCAGCGAATCACTTTGTCCGGCAGCGCCGCGCCCAAACTCCAGCGCACCGCGCGCGTGAGCAGCTTGCGAAACTCCGGATGCGCCCAGCTTTGGGCGGTATGGCCATTGGCCAAATAGGCCACGCGGCCGGCGCCGTGCGCTTTGACATAGGCCATGGGCATGCGTTTGCCCTGCCACTGTGTATGCGCCAACACGGTGATGTTGGGATCGACATGCTGCAAGTGGTACATCTCGTCGCGCACGGTGAAATCCGGCACGCGCGTGGTGATGTAGTGATCTTTTTGGGTGATGCTGATCTGAAACTCGTGCGTTTCCGGATGCGTTTGAAACTCGCAGCCGAGCATGGCGATAAAGTCGCGGTTGCCGCGAAAGCAATCGGCGGCGGCGTGAATGCCGACGAAGCCGCCGCCATTTTTGACGAAATCCAGCAGCCCATTGGCGCGGGCGCGCGTCAGGTCATGGAGAAAACCGGTGGCGTAAAGAACAACGGCGTCGTAACCGGAAGCGCCCAGATTTGTCAGCGTGTCCAGATCGGTGCTGCGCACCACATCGATGGCGTCACCCAGCCAACTGGCCAGTAGTTCACCAGCGCGCTGGGTCGGATGGAATTCGGGGCCCCCGTAGATGTAGAGGATTTTTTTGTTCATGGTTAACGGCGCGGTCAAATCGGCAAGACGCGCCGAGTGCGGCTTATTCAAGCGCAGCCGGCTGGTTTCGGCAACTAGAGTCATTTGACTCGGCGGCAATCGGATAGTTGGCGGATACAGCGGTCAGCATCGTGAGATACGCTGCGGGCAAACGCGAATTCAACTCATGTCGCGGGAGGTGCTGTATGAAAGCGCTGAATCGGAATAGCTGGCCTGCATGGCTGGGTGTGCTCTTTGTCATTGTCGGCACGCTTTCGGTGCTTGACACATTGTCAGTCATCACGCTCGGCGCACCATTCTGGGCGAGCGTGTTCATGCTGGGTGGAGTGGGATTTCTCGCCATCGTGCTGATCAACAACGAACAATGGTGGGCGTTTATCCCCGGCTTCGCATTGTTGGGCCTCGCCGTTGCCACGGCCAGCAGCATGGCTCCGGCCGGCTCGACGTTGCGCGAAGTTGCTGGCGCAGCGTTCCTGGCGCTACTCGGCCTGGGCTTTGGCGCCATTGCGCTCACCCGGCGCGAGGGCTGGTGGGCGATCATCCCGATGGGCGCGCTGTTCACGCTGGCCGCCATCGCCGCAGCGCCGACGATGCTGGACAGCAGCGAACGGGCGATTTCGGCGATATTTTTCTTCGGTCTCGCGCTGACATTTGGCGTGCTGAGCTTGCTGCGCAGTGCTGCCGGCCGGATGATCTGGGCGCTGAGCCCAGCCGCGATGCTGGCATTGATGGGCATCTTGGTGCTTGGCAATTTCACCAACGTGCTCACGCTGATCGGCCCGCTGTCGCTTGTTGCTGCTGGCATTGCGGTGCTGGCCGGATATTGGCGGCGGCAACATCGGCATCAGTAGAAAGGTCAAGACCCGTCCGCAGCCCGTTGCCGGAGCAGGGTCGCTACCTGCGCAACCCAGCCGCTCAGTCTGCGTCTTCGGCGATGCGGCGCGGGGAGATGCGGTATACAACTTCGACCTGCGCGTTGATGCGCTGGATGTGCGTCACAGCAAGCCCCAGATCTTCCGAGCTCACGCGGGCGCGTGACGCTTCCATTGAGCTGGCCATCGAAACCGACGTGTGTCGATATCCGCGCTCATATTGCATGCAATATAGCCGCATCGCCGCGATGCCACTGCCGCGAAAAAGGCGCTGTCCGAAACAATCGCCCGCCCTTTTGTCCTATTTCCAGCGCTGCAATACACTCTCGCTCCAAGCTATGCTCACCGACTACGTCCACCCGCTGCAAGGCAGCGCATCCACCTTTGAACGCTCATATGGAAACTGTTTGCCGCTCATCGCCATGCCGCATGGCATGACGCACTGGGCGCCGCAGACCAGCGAGAGCAATTGGGCGTTTCATGTGAATTCGCCGCGGCTGCAAGGCATCCGCGCCACGCATATGCCCAGTCCCTGGATCGGCGACTACGGCAACTTCACCGTGATGCCGCAATCGGGCTTTTCGACCGGCGACGCCATGCTCTCGGCGGAGACGCGCTCCAGCTCCTATCGTATCGATCAGGCGCAGATCAAGCCGCACACGTTCAAGGCCTTTCTGCTGCGCTATCGCATCACGCTGGAAATGGCGCCGACCGAGCGTTGCGCGCTGTTTCGCTTCACCTTTCCCACTGACGACGACCGCGCCACGGTGATCCTGCAACCGGCCAATGGCGAATCGTCGATCAGTGTCGATGCGGCGGCGGGCGAGATCAGCGGCTTCACCCGCGCCAACTCCGGCGGCTGCCCGCAAAACTTCGCCTGCTATTTCGTGGCGCAGTTCGACCGGCCGATCAGCGGGCACGAGTTGTTCAGCGCCGACGCGCGCTGGAACGACGCGCAAGCCACGGGTGAGCGCATCGGCGTGCGCGCGCGCATCGATGTCACAGACAACCGCGCGGTGACGCTCAAGGTCGGCACCTCATTCATCAGCGTTGAGCAGGCGCGCCGCAATCTGCGTACAGAGATTGGCGACAACGGCTTCAACGCCATTGCGCGCGCGGCGCGGCGGCGCTGGGAAAGCCTGCTCGGCCGCATCGATGTGGACATGCCGACCGAACAGCAGCGCCACACGTTCTACACCTGCCTGTATCGCTCGCTGCTCTTCCCGCGCAACTTTCACGAATACGACGCGGGCGGCGCGGCCTGGCACTACAGCCCTTACAGCGCCAAGGTCGAGCCCGGCGTGATGGTCACCGACAACGGCTTCTGGGACACGTTTCGCACAGTGTATCCGCTGCTGGCGCTGGTGTATCCCGATCTGCTCGGCAACATTCTCGAAGGCTGGCTGAGCGCCTATCGCGAAGGCGGCTGGTTGCCGAAGTGGGCGTCGCCGGGCTACCGCGATTGCATGATCGGCACGCACATGGACGTGGTATTCGCCGACGCGTATGTGCGGGGCGTGCGCGGCTTCGATTCAGCGCTGGCGTACGAGGCCATTCGCAAAAACGCCTTTGCCGCGACGCCCACCGGCGAGTATGGCCGCGAAGCGCTCGACGAGTACATCGAGCTGGGCTTTGTGCCGCATGAGGCTGGTTTTCATGGCGTGGCCGCGCGCACGCAGGAATACGCATATGACGACTATTGCATCGCGCAGTTCGCGCGCGCGCTGGGCAAGACCGACGATGCGGGCATTCTGTTTGAACGCGCGCGCAACTATCGACATGTGTTCGATCCCGGCGCGGGCCTGATGCGCGGCAAGCACATTGATGGGCGTTGGCTGGACGATTTCGATCCGTTTGCATGGGACACGCGCGCGTATGTCGAAGGGTCGGCCTGGCAATACAGCTGGGCGGTGCCGCAGGACCCGGCCGGGCTGATCGCGCTACATGGTGGCGCGCGGCGTTTTGTGGCGCGGCTGGACGAAATGATGCGCACACCGGCGCACTTCAGCGTGCGCGGCTATCCGTATGAGATTCACGAGATGACCGAAATGGCATTGGCCGATTTCGGCCAGTACGCGCACTCGAATCAGCCCGTGCATCATGTGCTGTATCTGTACAGCAGCGCCGGCCGGCCTGACCGCACCCAGCACTGGGTGCGGCGCGTGATGGACGAGCTGTATCACAGCGGCCCCACCGGGTTGCCAGGGGACGAAGACAACGGCGAGATGTCGGCCTGGTATGTGCTCAACGCGCTCGGGCTTTTTCCGTTGTGCCCTGGGCACCCGACCTGGGTGTTTGGCAGCCCGTTGGTGAAACACGCGCGGGTGAAAATGCCAAACGGCAAGAAGCTCGAGATTGCCGCGCCGCGCAATGGAGCGAAGAGCCCGTATGTGCGGGCGATGACCTGGCGCGGCAAGGCGCAGACGGCGTTGTGGATCGATCACGCCGAGCTGGCATCAGGCGGCGTGTTGAACTTCGCGATGAGCGCCAAACCCGTGTCGCGCAAATTCAAGCCGGGCGAGCTGCCGGCGACGTTTATGCCGTAGGTGGCACCACGCTCCCGGGGTGGCGCCACGATGCGATTCACATAACAACAGCGGCGACTTCGGCCCGGAGAAAACTCTTAGAGCCTGTTTGGGAAATAACCGCTGATAGGTTTTGACAGTTGGTTTAAGGCCGCCTGTCGAGCACTTAGCGAAGCTCACCCATGAGTAGTTGTTGGATCGTCAGCTTCATTCAACAGACGCAATGCAGCT
>JANMNW010000421.1:0-31447 GCA_031368515.1 Chloroflexota bacterium | reverse complement strand
ATTCATCGAAGCCCAACACGAACAAATCGCGCCGCAAGGCGCGGTTGTTCTTTTTCCGGCCGGTATGATAGGGCGCGTGCCCAACCCCTTCACAAAATCGATCGCCGCCGCGTTGCGCTCTCGGTCGATCAAAACGTTTGTGCGCCATTGGGACGCGCTCGAAGCGCTGGTCATTCGGGTGTATCGCGCGCGCGCGGCTTCAGCCGCCGACGCGGCCGAATACACCCCGCTCCGCAAACAGCTGATTCCCCTGCAAACCGGCTTGGCAGCAAAACTTGAGCCTCTTTGGCGCAACGCGCTGATGGGCGGCGTGCCGGCCTCCGAAGACCCCTTCGCGCTGTTGCTGGCTGCGGCCGAAGCAGAGGCGTTTGTCGACAACTGGCGCGCCATGCAGGCGCTGGCCGCGGCGCGTGAAGCGCTCAACCGGCTGATTCTGGAGGCGCAGGCATGATTGGCTGGACCGAAATTGAAGACGCCAACGCCTGGGCGCACACGCTGGTCACTCTGCCCAGCGCGCATGTGTTGCAGTCATGGGCCTGGGGGGCGTTTAAATCGCGCTGGGGCTGGAGCGCGCGACGCTGGGCGTCGGCGGATTGCGCCGTGCAGGTGCTGCGCCGCAACGCCGGCCCGTTTTGCGTCTTGTATGCCACCAAAGGGCCGGCCGCGCGCGATCTGGCCGGCTACGAGCGCGGCTTGCAGTTGATCGAAGCGCAGGCACGCGGCCAGCGGGCCATTTGGGCCAAAGTCGATGGCGATCCGCCCACCAGCGGCGTGGCCTGGAGCCCGGCCGATCTGGATGCGCTGCGCGCGCTGTTGCGCAGGCGCGGCTGGCTGCCCTCGCCGGATCAGATTCAATTTCGCAACACGATGCTGACCGATGTCGACGCAGCCGACGAGGCGCTGCTCAGCCGCATGGGGTCCAAATGCCGCTACAACGTGCGCTTGTCCGAGCGGCGGGGCGTGCGGGTGCGCATGGCGCAACCCATAAGCGCATCCGATGCCGAGCTGCTGTATGGGCTGTATGCCGAAACGGGCGCGCGCGATGGTTTTCGGGTGCGCGAGAAGCCGTACTACCTGGACGCGTGGCGGGCCCTGGGTGGCGCGGGCTTCATCGCCGAACACGAGGGCGTGCCGCTGGCCGGGTTGATCGTATTCAAGCATGGCCGGCGCGCCTGGTATTTCTACGGCATGTCGGGCGCGGCCGGCCGCGAGCACATGCCCAACCATTTGCTGCAATGGCACGCGTTGCGCTGGGCGCGCGATAACGGCTGCGCCGTCTACGACTGGTGGGGAGCGCCAGAAACGCTGGTCGAAACTGATGCGATGTGGGGCGTCCATCGCTTCAAGGAGGGATTCGGAGCGACGTTTGCCGAAGGCATCGGCGCCTGGGACTATGCGCCCAACCGCGCCCTGTATCGCGCTTCGGTTGAGGCGCTGCCCAAAGTTCGCGGGATAATCAGGCGCGGCCGCCAACAGGCCGGCGCCACCGGCGCCTGATGCGACGGTCGCAGCCTGGCGCCGGACCGAACCCTACGATCAAAACCACAAGTCACAAAAGCACAATCATGCGAACACCATTTATCGCCGGCAATTGGAAGATGAACAAAACCGTCGATGAGGCGCGCGAACTCGTGATGGAGCTGCTGCCCCACATCAAGGAAGGCGTCAAAGCCGAAGTGGCAATTTGCCCGCCATTTGTCGCGCTGACCAGCATCAAATCAGTGTTGCTGGGCACCGCGGTCAAAATTGGCGCGCAAAACATGCACGATCAGGAAAAGGGCGCGTTCACCGGCGAAGTGTCGCCCACCATGCTCTCGGGCTGGGTGGATTACGTCATCCTCGGCCACAGCGAGCGCCGACAGATTTTTGGCGAGAGCGATGCGTTCATCAATCGCAAAGTGTTGATGGCCTTGAAACATGGCGTCAACCCGATTCTGTGCGTGGGCGAGACGCTGGCGGAGAACGAGGCGGGAGAAACTGAAGCCGTGCTGGAGCGCCAGGTGCGCGACGGCGTGGCGGGCATTTCGGCGTCCGACGCCACGCGGCTGGTCGTGGCGTATGAGCCGATCTGGGCCATCGGCACCGGGCTGGCCGCCACCCCCGACGACGCGCAGAAGCGCTGCGCCTTTGTGCGAGCCCAGCTTCGGCAGGCATTTGGCGCTGCGGCCGACGCCATCCGCGTGCAATATGGCGGCAGCGTCACGGCGGCCAACGCAGCGGAAATTCTGGCCAAGCCCGATATCGACGGCGCGCTGGTCGGCGGCGCCAGCCTGAAAGCCGGCGACTTCGCCGCGATCTGCAAAGCGGCCTAAGTCAGCTCATGCTTATCTCGCTGGTCTTTTTCGTGGCGGCGTTTGGCACGGTGCTGGTGCTGGAGAAGCTCGTGCATCGCCGCTTGCAGGAAGTATTTTTGCTGCTGACCGGCCACAACGAATCGGCCACGCTGCTGTACTCGTTTGCGTTGTTGCCAGGCGTGGCGCTGCATGAGATCAGCCACGCGCTGGTGGCGCTGCTGCTGGGCGTCAAGGTGCGGGGTTTTTCGCTGCGGGCCGAGCGCCAATCGACCGGGGTGGTGCGGCTGGGCTATGTCGAGGTGCTGCGCTCGGATTCGATCCGCACCAGCATCATCGGCGCGGCGCCGCTGTTTGCAGGCATCTCCGCACTGTTGCTGATCGGCGCCAACGTGTTCAACCTGGGCGGCATCGCCACGGCCATCGACGACGTCAACATTGGCGCACTTTTTGAACGAGTCTTTGGCATTTTCGCGGCCAACGATTCGTTTGTGTGGGTGTACGCGGTGTTCGCCGTGGCCAACGGCATGATGCCGTCGAAGAGCGACACGCAAGCCTGGCCGCCGGTGGTGGCCGGCCTGGCGGTCATCGTCGCATGTGTGCTGGCGCTCGGCGGCCCATCGCTGCTGGATTGGATCCGGCCGGGCGCAATGGCCGGCATGCGCTGGCTGACCGGCGCATTTGTATTCACTGCCTTAATCAACGTCGTCGTGATCCTGTTCACCTGGCTGATTTCACGCGGGCTAGAGCATGTGACCGGGCGCAAAGTGACCTTTCACCGCTGAGGCCGCATGGAGATCAAACACTTCGACGATGCGCTGAGCCTGACCGTCGATTGCGAGCGCGTCACATCGGACGGCACAACGCTGCTCATTCTGGGCGACCGCGCACAGGCGCTGGCGGAACAGCTGACGACCGGTCGCGCGCTGGGCCGGCAAGCGGGTCCGGCGCGCCTGCTGTTTGGCCTGCCGTTTTACACCGCGCCCTACCCCGTCTTTGTCGGCGCGCTCAGCACCGAGAAGAACACCGTGTTCGACACGCTGGCGCTGTTTGGCTGGATCGAGGACAACGCGATATACGAGCCGCGCGCCGAAGTGTTTGGCATCACCCCGCTGCGCGAAAAACCGATCATGTTCTTGCGCGATTTCGATCTCGACCGGCCGGTCGAGATTTGGATGCAGGCGCCCGCGCCAGCCGGATGGCTGCGCATCGCCGGCGTGGTTGTTGCGAGCGCGCGCTATGCCCCAGAGCCGCAAACGCTGAGCGGCGAAGATGCCGCATTGATCGCGCTGGAACACGCCGCGCCATCGGAGGCTCTGCCCCTGATCGAAGCCTTGCGCATGGATGTGGCGCGCGGCACGCCGCTCAAGACGGCGCTGCGCGCGCGTCGGCGCGGCGAGAACGCGGCCAGCATGGCGCTCTGCGACGGCTGGCGCGTGATGTCGCAGGCGGTGCCGATTGTGCGCGTAAATCCGGATGAGGCGGCGAGCGGCTCTTTCGATGCGCTGCCCAAGCTGACCGGCAAACGCGCGTGGTGATTCGCCGTCGCTAGCGATCCTGCACTTCCGTTGCCGCCCCCCGCACCCGCGAGATCAAATAGTTCATAAAGCGCGTGCGATCTTCGATCGAATAGACTGGATCAGGCAAGCCGGCGCGCAGCGCTTCAAGCGCCTTGGCCACAAACGAGCTGTACCACCACGGCAGTTCGATCAACGCCCACATCCCGCCTTCGTCCTTCGAGCGCAACTTGCCATCCAGCAAATAAGCCAGGGTGCGGCAGGCGTTGAGCGCGACATACACCGGCGTGGCCGATTGCAGCAGCCCAGGCAAGCCAAATTCGTCGCTCAGCCCATCTGCCAGTATCGACTTGCGATACAGCGCTTCGGGCACTTCGGGCAGCACTTCCGCCGGCGGGGGACCCAGCAACGCGCGGCCGCGCGCGCGCGCCAGAAACACGTGACCGGACAAATCGGGGTCGATCCCGCCAGGCGGCGGCGCCGCCTGGGCACGCTCGCGCCAGCTTTCGCTGAAATGAAACTCGTAGGGCGCCGGGTGGGTCCAGGGCCCAATTGCGCGGCTGTTCAAAACGCTGATCTCGATTGGGTGCGGCTGCGCCGACACCTCGAGCAGCAGGCGCGTCAGCGCCGTGCGAGCATCATAGGCAATTGCGCCATCGATAAGCGCAAGCACGTCAACATCCGAGCGTTGCACGCTAAAACTGCCCATCGCCAGCGAACCATGCAGAACGACACTGCGCAGCGCGTCGCCGCACGCGGCGCGCAAGCTGGCGGTCAGGCGTGTGAGTTGCGCGCGTGTGGCCTCTGGGCAATTGTCCAATCCAAAGAGCGTCATCGGCGCGGATTCTAGTCGTCGCCGATCAGGCCGGCGCGCGATTCGGGCGTCAGCGGCAACGCGATGATCTTGGCGATCGTTGCCGGGTCTTGCAGCTCTTCATAGTGCTGGCCAATGGGCGGCAGCGTTGGCTGCACTTTGACGTCTTCATAGCCCAGGCTGCGCGCGATGCTGGCGATGGCCGCCGCCGCCTGCGATCCGGCTTTTTCAAACAAATTCTTGTCGATGGAGGAATTGACCAACGCTTCCATCGCTTCGCGCCGTGCCGCGTCCATCAGCGTGATGTCGCGGCCGGTAAACCAGCCGTTCTTGTGGCTGACCACGCGGGTGAGCGATTCGTCGACGTAGACCATCAGCACCTTGGTCGGCGGCAAGGTGATCGAGACGCTGGCGCCTTCAACCCGCACATCGTCGGCCTGCAGGTGTTTGAGATTCACTCCCGCCACCACGCGCACACCCACATCCATGACCAGTTCCTCGCCAAACAAGCGATCGTGCAACGGTGCGGTGAGCGAGTCTTTTTCGGCGCGGGCCCGCTCTTTGCGAATCGTGACGGTGCCAATCTGGCCGTAGGTCACCAAGGCTGCCGCGCGAATCTCGTTGAGAAGAATCGTGGGCGAAATCAACGTGCGCACTTTTTCAGGCTCGGGCGCGGGAAGCGACGGCGATTTGCGGGCTGCGATGAATAACACGACCAGACAGGCAAAGGCCACGCCAGCAGCCAGCAACACCCAAGGGTTGGCGCTGCGCATATTGAATGCCAGGAAAAACAGCGCCATGCCGGCGACGATCAGCACAAGATACAACCATGCACCGCGCAGCAAGCCGCGCAAGCGTTCGACAATTAAAGACAACACAAGGATATTGTAGCGAGGGCGTTCGTGATGTGTTGAAAGGCTAGCGTTTGGTGGTGGGTTGCTAAGTGTTCGTTCACGACCACATCAACAATCGCGGCAACGGCTACCACCAAGTTCCACGTGCCACCTTCCACGTAAAGCCTGTGCCCCCACGTGGGATGTGGCACATTCCACGACACAGATTGCCATTAGCCGCCCATCTGAAGCAGGAATCCAATCTTGCCCTATACTCTCTACGGTATGGGCGCAATATCATTGAATAACTTGACATTAATGACTGATGGCGTTCAACCGATCACCGTTGCCGAAAGACTGTCACGCATTGAACGCGCCCAGCTTCTGATGCGCGACAACGGCATCGACGCGCTGCTGCTTGAAGCCGGAACCGGCTTGCGTTACTTCACCGGAGTGCATCACTGGCAAAGCGAGCGCATGATCGCGGCAATTGTGCCGGCCAAAGGCGAGATCGTCTATATATGCCCGGCATTTGAAGAAGCGCGCTTCCGCCAGTTGATTTCGTTTGGCGACGATGTGCGGGGCTGGGAGGAGCATGAAAGACCGTACGCATTGGTGGCGCAGTTTCTGAAAGACAAAGGCATCGGCAGTGGCACGCTGGCCGTCGACGAGAGCACGCGCTTTTTTATCGTCGATGGCGTTCGCGCAGCCGCGCCGCAACTGCGCATCGTCAGCGGCGACCCGGTCACTATTCCGTGCCGCGCGCACAAGTCGCCGGCCGAGATCGCGCTGATGCAGCGCGCCAACGACATCAACTCCGTCGCCTATCAGACCGCCATTTCGATGCTGCGCGAAGGCATGTCGCAGCCCGAGTTCGCAGCCAATGCCGCAGACGCGCTAAGCGCCGTTGGCTTGCAGGGCGGAATCAGCGCGCAGTTTGGCGCCGGCACCTCTTTCCCGCACGGCAGCGGAGTGCCCGAATTTCTGCGCGAAGGTGATGTGGTGCTGATGGATGGCGTGAGCACGCTGGAGGGCTATCACTCGGACATCAGCCGCGTGGTGGTGTTTGGCAAGCCGACCCAGCGTCATCGCGATATTTGGGAGCTTGAGCAACGGGCGCAGGCGGCGGCGTTTGCCGCCGCGCAAATTGGCGTGCCATGCGAAGCAGTCGACGCAGCCGCGCGCAAAGTCATCACCGACGCCGGTTTCGGGCCCGGCTACAAAGTGCCCGGCCTGCCGCACCGCACCGGACACGGCATCGGGCTAGATGTGCATGAGTGGCATCATCTGGTCAAAGGCAACACCACGCCGCTAGCGCCGGGCATGTGCTTTACAAATGAGCCGATGATCGTCATCTACGGCGAGTTTGGCGTGCGGCTGGAAGATTGTTTTTACATGACCGACAGCGGGCCGCGCTGGTTTACGCAGCCCAGTCCGTCGATCCAACGGCCCTTTGCGTGAAGGAAATCTGATAATGGCTCACCTATGAAAACCACCGCCGCGGCGCGCGCAAAGCCCGGCATTGTCGAGCCCCTGCGCAGTTCCGTACAGCGGTCAACGCTGCACACGGCCCTGCGCCGCCTGTGGCGCAGCCCAAATGGACGCGCGGGCGTGGTCATAGTTGCGTTCATCCTGTTCGTCTCAATCATCACGCCATTCATCGATCCTTACGATCCTACCCAAGACAGCAATCTGCCGATGTCGCGCAAGCCGCCGTCGCTTGAGCATCCATTCGGCAACGATTTCATTGGGCGGGACATATTTCGCCGCATTGTGCATGGCGCTCGCGTATCGCTAGCGGTGGCTTTGGTGACCATGGTCGTAGGCACCACGCTAAGCACCACGATTGGCGTGCTGGCCGGCTTCTTCGGCGGCTGGGTCGACACAATTATCCAGCGTGTCGGCGAGCTCATGCAAGCGTTTCCGGGCATCCCGCTTGCCATCGCCATCGTAGCCATCTTTGGACCAGGCCTGTTTAACACCATCGTCGCCATCACCATTGTGGGCATCCCGGGTGGAATGCGCGTCTCGCGCGCGGTCACACTCAGTTTGAAAACACGCGAGTACGTGGAGTCGGCGCGCGCGCTCGGGATGAGCGAGTTGCAGATCATCACCCGCCATGTCATGCCTAATTTGCTGCCCTACATCATCGTGGGCGCTACACTGGGCGTCGGCGGCGTAATCCTTAATGCGGCGGCACTGGGCTTTCTCGGGCTGGGCGCGCAGCCTCCCACCCCGGAATGGGGCGTGATGATTTCGGAGGCGGTGCGCTTTCTGCGCCAATCGCCGCACATGGCCATCTTTCCTGGCGTCGCTATCATCTTGACTGTCGTCGGATTCAATCTGCTCGGCGATGGCTTGCGCGACGCTATCGATCCGTCGTTAAGCGGCACTTCGTGATTGTGCGCGGCATGCCACCCGCACCGCAATCGCGAGCTGTGACTCTGTTTGTTCGGATTAGTGGCAAAAGGAGAAATATGAACGGTCTCGAAAAGCATCTCTCACGACGGCAGCTGTTGCGCCTGCTCGGCATCGGGTCAACCGGCGCCGTGCTTGCCGCCTGCGGCGCGTCGCAAACTGCGTCACCTACGCAAGCACCTGCCGCCAAAGCAACGGACGCGCCTGCCGCGCCTGCAGCAACTGAAGTGCCCAAGCCAACGGATGCGCCTGCCCCCACCGAGGCGTCCAAGGCAGCCGCCCAAACGTTGATCATTGGACGCGGTGGTGACAGCGTGGCGCTGGATCCAGCTGTTGTCACTGATGGCGAATCGGCGCGTGTGTGCACTGCGGTATATGACACATTAACGATCATCGAAGGCACCAGCACCAAAGTAGTGCCATGGCTTGCTGAAAGCTGGGACACCAAGGACAGCAAGGTATGGACGTTTAAGCTGCGCTCCGGCGTCAAGTTCCACGACGGCACGGAATGCAATGCCGACGCGGTCAAATTCAATTTTGACCGCTGGATGGACCCGAAGAACCCATATCGCTATGCTGATCAGAAATACGAGTATTGGGACACCGAAATGAGCAGTGTGGTGGACAAGGTCGATGTGGTCGATCCCAGCACGATCAAGATCTCGCTCAAGGATCCCAGCTCACTGCTCCTGGTCAAGCTCACCCTGTTCAATTTCGCCATCGCCAGCCCGACAGCCATCAAGGAACAGAAGGAGAAATACGCCACCCAAACCGGCAAACCGGTCGGAACCGGCCGTTTCAAATTCGATTCGTGGGTACCCAACGACAAGATTACGGTCGTGCGCAACGACGACTGGTGGGGCAATACAGCCAATCTTGCCTATACACAAAAACCGCTGCTTGAGAAAATCATCTGGCGCTCCATTCCAGACAACAGTACGCGCTTTGCCGAGTATCAGGCCGGCACGCTCGACATGGCCGACTTGGCACAGACCGACGCGCTTACGCTGAAGGGCAACCCCGAATACACCGAAACCACCAGCCCATCGTTGGCAGTCGGTTACATTGCCTTTAATCAGGCGGTCAAGCCTTTCGACAAGGTCGAGGTGCGCAAAGCCTGGGCGCACGCAGTCAACTGGGATGCGATCATTACCACCTTCTATGGCGAGTACGCCAAACGCGCCACCTGCTTCCAGCCGCCGGCAATCCTGGGCCACAACCCGGAGATCAAGGCGTATGAATACAGCCCGGAGAAGGCCAAGGAATTGCTCAAGGCAGCGGGACTCGAGAACGGCTTTGAGACGGATTTCTGGTACATCCCGGTTGTGCGCGGATACTTCCCGGATTCAAAGGCGCTAGCCGAAGCCATGGCCGCCGATCTTGCCAAGGTCGGCATCAAGCTCAACCTCAAAACAGAGGATTGGGGCGCCTATCTCAAAGATCGCAAAGATGGCAAGTTTGCCTCTTGGGCGCTGGGCTGGGGAAGCGACAACGGCGATCCGGATAACTTCATCGGTTATCACTTCATCTGGTCCGATCCAACCAAGCCCAATATCGAAGACAGCTATAACAACCCCAAGCTGCAGGAGCTGCTGCAAAAAGGGAGAACCGAGCCCGACGCGGCCAACCGCGAAAAACTCTACAAGCAAGCTGAGCAAATCGTGCATGACGATGTTCCGCGTATCCCAGTAGCCTGGCCGGAAGGCGTGTCGTTCACGAAGAAATACATCAAGGGCGACAAACCCCTCGTATTTAGAGACAAATACGAGCTTTTCAGCGTCGAGAAGTAAAGGTGCCGAATCCGGTTCGGCTGGATGACCAGCCGAACCGGATCCACTACTGGCTCATGGGCAGCTATATCTTCCGCCGCATCCTGATGGTGATTCCCGTCCTTATCGTGGTCTCTTTTGTTTCGTTCGGCTTTATTCGATTGATCAAAGGTGACCCAGTTCAGATCATGCTTGGCGAGCGCGCGCCTGCCGAAGAGGTGGAGAAATTCAAACAGCAGATGGGCTTGAACGACCCCATGCCCATTCAGTATCTGCGTTACATGCAACAGCTTCTGCAGGGCAATATGGGCAAATCGCTGATCACGCGGGTGCCGGTCACAACCGAATTGGCCTATCGCCTGCCGGCTACGATTGAAGCCATCTTCTTCGCTCTGCTGATCGGCGTGACCGTAGGCGTTTCAATGGGCGTGCTCGCAGCGATCAAACGCAACACCGCAATCGACCTGATCGCCAACATGGTCGCTCTACTGGGCGTGGCCATGCCTGTGTTTTGGCTGGCTTTGGTGATGATTTATCTGTTTGGAGTCTTTTTGAAAATTCTGCCGCCCGGAGCGCGCATCGACGCAAATATCGTCATTCCGCCCATCACCGGTTTCTACCTGATCGATAGCTTGCTGCACGGCCGCACCGATTGGTTTGTTGATGCGCTCAAGCACATGGTGATGCCCAGTTTGGTGCTGAGCACGACCGTGATGCCCTCGATCATGCGGCTCACACGGGCATCAATGCTGGAGGTGTTGCGCGCCGACTACATTCGCACAGCGCGGGCCAAAGGCTTGAAAATGGGCTCAGTAATTTTGCGGCACGCGCTGCGCAATGCGCTCCTGCCCGTAATCACCACCATCGGGCTGCAAATCGGCGGTCTGCTTGGCGGTGCCATCTTGACTGAAAACGCCTTTTCGTGGACCGGCATGGGGCAATGGTTCTTCGGCGCAATTTCTCGCCGCGACTATCCGGTGCTACAAGCGGCTATCTTGCTGAACGCCACCATCTTTGTGATCATGACCATGCTGGTTGACATCTCGTATGCCCTGATAGATCCGCGCATTCGCTACAAGTAAGACAAGCCCTGCTTTCGACCATGTCAAGTTCGATCCCACTCCAGTCTTTCCACGACGCCGAACGCGCCATTCTCGGCGATGTTTACACTTCGACCACGATGTGGCCAACCATGCGCGCCCTGTGCGACGACTTTGGCGGGCGTTTTGTCGGCAGCGCCGGAGAACGCGGCGCAGCGGCATGGCTGGTGCGCACGCTTAAAAGCTATGGCCTGATCAACGCGCACACCGAATCATTTGCCATACACGGCTGGCAACGCGGTCCGGCCCAGTTGCATGCTGCCCGGCACACCCTCGATTGCATCGGTCTGCCCGGCACACCGCCGTGCGACGTCAGTGCGCCGCTGGTGTTTGCGGGCGACGGTGAGCCGAACGACTTCAAGCAGGTCAAAGCTAAACTCAAGGGCGCCATTGCGCTGGTGTGCGGCGCTGGCTCGCACCGGCTTGAGAAGTATTTTCGTGCAGTCAACGCCGGGTGTGTGGGATTCGTTTTTGGCGGCTCGGACCCCGGCGCGCTGCCGCCCACCGGCAGCATCGAGTTTGGCGGCAAACCTGCGCCAATTCCCGGCGTCGGCGTATCCTTTGAAACCGCGCAGCGCCTGCAGCGCATGCGCCAAGACATGCCGATCGTCGCGCGGTTGCGCATCAAGGCACGGCTATCCGATTCGACCGGACTCAACGTCATCGCCGACATACCCGCGGCAACCCCGCAGGCGGGTGGCGCACACATCATGCTGTGCGCGCACTACGATGGGCACGACATCGCGCAAGGCGCGGTAGACAATGCCAGCGGCACGGCGGCGGTGGTAGAGGCCGCGCGCGCGCTGATGGCCGTGCGCTGCCAATTGAATATTGGCGTTCGCGTGGCGCTGTGGTCGGGCGAAGAGATGGGCATGCTGGGCTCTGCCGCGTATGCCGCCGCGCACAAGGCAGCCCTGGGTGATGTGCGTTTTGTTTTTAACTGCGACATCGTGGGCAACCCTGGCGGGATCTGGCTGGGTATCAACGGCCACGATACCGATCGGCTGGCGGCGTTTTTTGAATCGCTGGCAGCCGAGCGCGTGCACGATTTGCATGTGACCGGCAACTCGGTGATCGTGCCCTATTCCGATCACTTCTCGTTTTTCCTGCATGGGGTGCCGGCGCTTATGATGGCCAATGGCGATCCCAAAGTGCCTCACGCCGGCCCGCACACCTGGGGCGACACGCTCGACAAAGTCGATGTGCGCGGGCTGCGCAACAGCACCGCCTTTGCCGCGCGGGCGATATTGCATCTGGCGCACGATCCGGCCGTGTTGCCTGCGCGGCACGCCCGGCCCAGCGAAGTGCGACAGACGCTGGCGCGATCCGGGCACAAGCCGTTGCTGCAGGCGCAGGGCCGTTGGCCGTTCTAACTGACACCTGAAATGTCAAGACCTTTCAGGTGTCAAGGCGACTACCTGCCGCCCGAATCCATGATCGCAGCGAATATGCCGAATCCAAACAGCCCAAACATGCACAGGATGCCGATGCAAGCCAGCGCAACGTTGACGCCGCCCAGAATGATGCCGACTAGCGCCAGGCTGTCGCCCGTTTGCGCGCCGTTGCTCTTTTTGATCTCGTTGCGCGCATGCCAGCCGGCGATCATGCCGACGATGCCGCCCAAGCCAAACAAGCCCACCCACGAGAGAATGCTGGCGACAATGCTGATGATCGCCCAGGCGTTGGTCTGCGGCTGCATCATCGGCGGATAGTACGCCTGCCCGCTTGCGCTGGCCGAGCCAATCTGCGGCTGCACCGGCGCGGCGGGCAATGGCTGCGGCGGAGGCACCGGGATCACTTCCGGCTCGCGACCGGGCAGTGGAATCTCGGTGCCGCCCGGCAAATTGATTTCGGATGAAGGATCGTTGGCGCCGCTGTCGGACCGCGCGCCCTGCGGCGTGTCATTTAGTTCGTTCATGATCTGTTGTGTCTCCTGAGTATGCCTGTTCTACGAACTGCACGCGAGACAGTTGCACGAACGGCGGCTCAGCGGCTTTCGACCGGCGTGGGCGTAGGCGAGGCGCTGGGCTCGGGCGTCGCGGTGGGCTCACGCGTAGGCAATGGAATGGGTGTGGGCGTGCCTGCGGGCGGTGCTGGCGCGGCCGGCGGTGCTTGTGGCGTCCATGCGATCGTCGGCATCACCGACAAGCCGCCTTCGGGCGTGGGGGTGGCAGGCGGTGCGCCGACGGCGATGGTCGGCATCGGCTGCAAAGGCGAGCCGCCTTCAACCGGGATGGTCGGCATGACGCCCAAGCCATCTGATGGGGTAGCCACGATCGTCACAGGTACTTGCCCGGTAAGCGGCGCCGTCGCCGTCAACCCGCCGTTGCCGTCAACTGGGGGAAGCTCTACCGTGTAAACAACGCTGCCGGTGATGCCTGTCACGGCTGTCAGACGGAGTGTGCTGCTCAGCGCGGCGCTATCGCTGATCGTCAACGTTGCGGTCACATTCGTTGGCGCAGGCTCAGCGGGCAGCAGGCTGCGATCGAGCGTAAACAACATGCCCGGCTTCATGCCGGCAGGCAACACCATCTCTTCGTCGATCTTGACTTGCAGCGCGTAACCTTCATACCACGCCTGCTCATTGCCCAGGCCATCGATGCCGCGCACACGAAACTCATACGTACTGCCGGGATAGCCGGCAAACACCGTCTCGGTCACCGGAATGCCCGCGGCCACCGTGATCCACGCGGCGTTCGAGATCTGCGTCATCATTAGGATCGGCACCACATCGGTGAAGGCCACGGTTTCGGTCAAGACGATGGGCTGCGTTATCTCCTGCGTGCCGCTCAAGACCAGCTCGTAGCCGAGCTTGGTCACCTCGCGCAGCGAGCGCGTCAGCGTGTACTCGGTGCGCGCCTGCACCAGCTCGCGCGCCTGCAGCACGTAGTGCATGTCTTTCATGCTCAACGTATCGGTAGCCCACCAGCTCAGCTTGACCACTGGCGCGTTGCCAAATTGCTTGTAGAGCGCGCGGTTGAGCACTGTTAGCTGATTGCCCAGCGGCTCGGGCGTGACAGTTGCGCCGGTGTCAATCACCACCTGATTACCGGTGGCGTCGGTCTGCAAGCGCAGCCCGCCGTTGTTGCCCGCCTGGGCGGCGTCGACGCGGCCAATCGGCGTCTGCGCATCCAGCATTTGCGTCCACGGCGCGGTGCGATCAAGAACGGCCGAGCGCGTGGCCGAGGTGGCGCTGTTAGCGCGCCCGTCGCTGGCCAATACGCTCCAGTTATAGCGGCCGTCTTCCTGCAGCGGAACGCTCCATTGCGTGCTGGTGATCCAGCCGCTGGTCAAGCGAAAGCCATCGTCGCGCCACAATGTGGCGAAGAATCGGCGCGGCGTGCCGGCCACGACCGAATCGGGATCACCGGCATCGAGCCAGCGCATGGTCAGCTCAGGTGATGTGATGGCATGTCCGCCTAGCGTGTCTTGAACGACCGGCGCGTTGGGCGGCAGATTGCCAAAGCGCAGCTGGCTGTTGCCGCCGCGATTGACGTATTCGATTTCGATATTGTGCAAGCCGGACAGCAGGGTCATGGTCTTTTCGTGCGCGATGAGCTGGCCGGCGGGCGACTCCCAGGCGTCGATTTCGAGCCGGCCATCGATCCACAAGCGCAACCCGCCGGCGGCTTCGATGCGAAATGGATACTCGCCTTCGGTCAGCGCCATCATGCACGTCCAGCGCGCGGAGAACAGGCTGCTGCCGAGCCCTGCTACTGGCGCCGCGCCGCCCCAGGCGAAGTTGAGCGCAGTGTCGGCGCGCGCGGCGGTGGCCGGCTGCGCCAGCGTTTCATTGTCAAAATACTGCCCCACCCACACGCTGTAGGACGACGGCAGCGGATCGCCAAGCGGATAACCGCCATACTCCAGCGCGCCGATTTTGCGAACCCAGAGGCGCTGCATGCGCAGCACGCCAAGCGTTTCGCCATCGCGCAGCTCACGCAGAATGCCGTTTTCAACGATGGCGACCGGGCCGCCGTCCTCGCGTTGCACCAGAAGCGGCCCGCGATAGACAAAGCGCATGCCATCGGCCCACAACGTGCGCGGCGGAGCGTCGCCCGTTTGATTGCCGACGCGCACGGTCAAACGCTCGCCGCGGACAAACGGAAACAAGCCAAGCGACATCCAGCCGGCCGGAACATCATGCTGCGTGCGCCGCACATAGCTGACGCCTTCGGAATGGGAGACGTTGTAAGTCGCCAGATGCGTGTTGCTGTCATCGGTGTCCTCGCGCGGCATCGAAGCAAACACTTCGTAAACGCCGTCGAACGGCAGGCGCGGCGTCCATTGCGCCGTGGCGGTGTCGCTTTGCGGCCCGAGATTGGATGGATCGGTGGTAAGCACCTGGCGCGAGCTGCCATTTGTGCCGATGCCGGTGGCAACCTGCCATTCGCCTTTCATGACGAAGCCGGGGTCGGTGTCATCGACAACCACTTCAATCTCACGGCGCTGATTAAGCGCGGTGCCGGTGCTTTCGCCGATCGGCTCGATGGTGACGATGCCAAATCCGCCGTAGCCTTTGCCCCATTCCAACTCGGTGTCGGATTTCGAGGCCAGATTGGGCCGCACAATCATGACGCGTTTGCCGCCGGTGGTGTCGTAGCCGATGATCGTGCCGGCGTGGCTGCCCCAGGGCGAGCGGCTGAATGCGCCGATCACCGGTCGGCCGGCATCGATCTCGGCCATCACCTGCGCAAACGTGGGGCCGGGGATGGGGGTGATCTCAAACGCATATCCGCGCTCACGCACGAAGATGTCAAACCCCTTCGCAACGTCGTAGGCGTCGTAACCGGATTCGCCGGGCTTGCCATCGCCGTCCTGGTTGTCGTAGCAAAACAGATTTGGGAACAGCCCGCGCAGGCGCTGCAAGGTGTCGTTGGCCTGGCCATTCCATAGCTGCGGATAGCCGTGCTTGGACCAGTATTCAAGAATCGAGGCCGAGGCGATGGTGAAACAGCCGGGCCAGCAGCCATCGGTATCGCAGGCGCATTGCCAGATATTGCTGTCCGCTGGAATCAGCTCGTTCGTCATGCCCTCGATGACGACGCGCGCTTCCTGCCCCCGCGGGCGGTTCTGCCCCTGACGCGGCGCGGAGGGATGCAGAGGCGCTGCGGGTTTAACCGGACCCGCAGCCTGAGACGAGGCGCTGAAAAACGCGCCCGTCAGCACCAGCATCAAGGCGGCGCTAAGCAGCAGCCGCACCCCGGCTTGGGGCGCGCGCCGGCTGGAACTGTGATGAAGCTGCGGCACCGCAGCTGATTATATGTTTATGTGTTAACGACAGCTACATCCAAAGACGTAGGCCGAAAACGCGAGGACTTCGTTCTTACGGCCGGCGTGCGCCGCCGGTGCCGCTACTGCGGTCGTCGGCTTTGGCCTGCTCGGTCGCGGAATCGGCCATGGCAAAATATGCCGACTCGATGCGAGTGAGCGGGTTTATTGGCTTTGCCGACCCCAACTGCCGCATTTCAATATGCAGATGCGGGCCGGTCAAAGCTTTGCCCGTTCCGCCAGCCAGGCCGATCAGCTGGCCGCACCAGACCTGGTCGCCTTTTTGCACAAATTGCTGCGACAAATGGCCAAACAGCACTTGGTTTTCGCCGTCTTCAATGACGATGTGTTTGCCATACTGATCGGTGTACGCCACATTAACGACCCGGCCGGCGGTTACCGCATAGATTGGATCGCCGGTATCAGCCGCCAGATCGACACCAGGGTGAAAGACGCCTTGGGTTCCCGTTTGCACGCCTCCGGATGCCACAAGCCCCTGGGTATAGGCGCTGTTAGCACCTTTGAAGCCGAATTTGGCGGTGATTCGGTAGCCTTCGGCGCGCACCGGCAAGCCCCAGATCTCGCCACGGCAACGCGTGGGCCGGGCTATGCGGGCGGCGGTGGGCACGGCGGCCGGCGCCGCTGTCGCAGGCGTATCAGCCGGCGCATCGGCAGTAGCTGTATGGGCAGTGTTAGCGGGTTGCGCCGCCCGCTCAAGCACGGGTGCTGCCGGATTGAAATCGGTGCGCAGCACGAACATGGCAGCGACGCCCATTACACCTAAAGCGATGGCGACGACGGCGAGGTTGGCGAAGGTTGCAAAAATGCGACGAAGCATGACGGTCGACCGCAGCAGTGGCTGGCGGACCGCATTACCGTACACACTCTACGCACATGCCGCAACGGGCAAAGGGCGCAAGCGGCTGCAATTATCAGAAATATCCGTAGGCCAGATAGCCGCCGTCCACGTACAGCGAATGGCCGGTGATGAAGCTGGCTTTGTCCGAACACAAAAACGACACGGCGTTGGCCACATCCTCGACGCGCGCCAGGCGGCCAAGCGGAATGCGCCGCTTGATGGATTCGACATCGATCGCGCCCCGGGCGATATTCTGCTGGGTCATCTCGGTCTCAGTGTGCGACGGACCCACGGCGTTTACCCGAATCCCAAGCGAAGCCCATTCGATGGCCAGCGTTTTGGTCATCATCTGCACGCCCGCCTTGGCGCATGCGTAGGCGGTTCGCCGGGGAAAAGCCGCCTCGGCGTTGATAGACGAAATGAACACGATGCATCCGCCGCGGCCCTGCTGCACAAACGCGCGCCCGGCGGCCTGGGAACTAAGAAAGGCGCCGGTGAGCTGGATATCGATCATGCGCCGCCACTCTTCCGGGGTAACTTCAAGCGAAGACTTGGGTGAACTGATGCCGGCGCTGTTGACAAAGACGTCAATGCGGCCGAAGGCGTCAATGGCCGCCTGCATCATGGCGGCGCATGCAACGTCATCGGTGATGTCCGCTTGCACGCCGATGGCGCGCGCGCCTTGCGCGATAAACGACTGGGCGGTGGACTGTGCGGCGTCGCCGCGCACGTCAGAAATGACAATGGCATAACCGTCAGCGGCAAGCTGAGCCGCGATGCCTTTGCCGATGCCGCCGGCTGCGCCGGTGATGACTGCTACGGGTTGCGTGGAATCGGAAGTTGAGCCGTTCATGGATACGGCTCGAAGTGTGATGCAAGCGTGAAAAGTGTCAAGTGCCGGGAAAGGTCAAAATCTGAAAGGTCATGACCTTTCAGGTCACCAAGCGCCGAGCGCGCGCCCGGCCAACATAATGCCGATCAGCACAGGCTGATGCACCAAATACACCACCAGCGAATTGCGGCCGAGCCAGCGCAATGCCGACAGCGGTCGGCTGCTGGACAGATCTGGCAGATAAAAGCGCCGTTGTCCATCGGCATACAGCAGTTTGCCGGCGGCCATGCCGACAAGTGCTATGCCAAACCACGGCAGCAGCGGGTAATAGTCGACCATCCCCACCCCGCGCTGAGTCAGACCAAACGGAATCAGCCACGGGAACTCGACAGTTTGCGTGTTCAGATAGAAGCCAAAACCGGCCCAAGCAAGGCCTCCCGGCAACAGCAGCCAGGCGGGCAGCGGGAGCAACAGAGCGCCGAGCATGATCGCAGCGCCGGCATGGTGCAGAATGCCAAATCGCACATATTCGTCCGGCACGAAAAACCAGGTGCCGATGGTCACCAGCATGCCGCAGCCAAACACCAGCAGCCCGCGCTTGAGCAAAGGCAGCAGCGGCGCCAACCCTTTGCGCCGCAGATTGGCCGCGCTAAGCACGAGCGAAAGCCCAAGCAAAAATGTAAACGTGCCGCCAATGCTGCGCGCAAAAGCCTGCCAGGAAGGGCCGGGGATATCCTGGGTGGTCAGCTGCATGAACCATAGATCCCACATGAAGTGGAAGAAGATCATGGCGACCACCGCCAACCCGCGCAATACGTCAATTTCCCAGAGCCGTGGGCGGGGTGTTTGTGCCATCGCCTCATTGTAAAAGCCTAGAACTCATCCTGAAAATGTAGGCCCCACCTTTTTCGCCAACGTTTCAGGTGTGCAAGCAAGGTGGAGTCCACATTTTAGGATGAGTTCTAAAAACTCGTCTTCCTCTCCGAATTCGGAGACGGAGAAGGCTGCGGCGGCGAATTTCGTCGCTTTCTGTTTTGCGGATATCATCGCGACCAGGAATTCATCGATGATCAGAACGTTTCATAGCCGCGCGCCGATCCGCGTCTGCGACAACGGCGGCTGGACCGACACCTGGTTCGCCAAACGCGGTCGCATCTTCAACATCGCCGTCAGCCCATTTGCCGAAGTTCAGATCGATGTTCATCCGCGCAGCGCCCGCGAGCATGCCATCGAGGTTTACGCCGAGAATTTCGGCGAGCGCTTTGTGCATAGCGGCGACTGGTCGCACCACCCGTTGATCGAAGCGGCCATCACGCGCATTGGCGCGCCCGCGGGCACCGCGCTCCACATCTGCCTGTTTTCAGAAGCGCCCCCCGGAGCCAGCACCGGCACCTCGGCGGCTGTGACCGTGGCCTTGTTGGCGGCCCTGCATGCCACCCACGGCCGCGCGGCCGATCCGCACATGTTGGCCTACGAAGCGCACGCCGTTGAAACCGAGATGCTCAAACGCCAATCCGGAATTCAAGACCAGCTGGCGGCGGCCCACGGCGGAGTGTGCGACATCGACATGCACGACTATCCGCACGCGCGCGTAAGCCAGATCGCGCTCGATGAGACAACCGCATTCGAGCTTGAACGGCGCCTGGCCTTGATCTACGTGGGCAAATCGCATGACTCGAGCAAGGTGCATGAACGCGTCATTCGCGAGCTGGAAGACGCCGGGCCGGAAGACGCGCGAATTGAAGCGTTGCGTTGGACTGCGCCGCGCTCTGTTGCGGCGCTGCGGGCGGGCGACATGGCGGCACTTGGAGCAGCGATGATCGACAACACGCAGGCGCAAGCCGGGCTGAACCCGGCCCTGGTTGGCGCGGATGCGCAACGCATCATCGGAATTGCGCGCGAGTATGGCGCGCTGGGCTGGAAGGTTAACGGCGCCGGCGGCGAAGGCGGATCGGTGACATTGCTGTGCGGCGACGACGCCAGCCAGGCGCGCGCCATGCTGCATGCAGTCGAAGCGGCCGGCGGCTATCGCCGCATTCCCACCCGGCTCAGCGCGCATGGTGTGCGAGTTTGGGAGACGCGAAATGCAGCGTAGGAGTTGCGGCGACCGCATGCCCGGCGCGCGCACGCCAGTTCCGGCGCGGAGTGGTGGACAATAGCGGGCATGTCAGTGCAAAAGAGGCCCGACCGCCGCGGCGGCGTTGATGATGGCAAAGTTCATTGGGAACAGGATTTGAAACCGTTTTCGCGCCTGCCGCGCGATCCGCGTCCCAACGTCAAGCAACGTGTGCCGGCTTGGATTCCGTTGTTGGTGAGCTTTGTCGCCATCGTGCCGGTGTGCGTATTCCTCTTCTCACTGCTGGACCGTATCCGGCCTGCTGCAATCGATTTGACAGTGGCGACGGCGACGATCACCATCATCACCCCCACCGCCACGCGTTTTGTGCCGCCAACCGCCACGCCGTATGTGGCTCCGACAGAAGCGCCGCCGCCCACCACCGCACCTCCGGCAGCCGCGGCCGCCAGCGGCATCACGGTAGGCGGGCGCGTGCTCGTCTCCGGCACCGGCGGCGGTGGTTTGAACTTCCGCGATAAGCCTACAACCTCGGGAGCGCTCTTGCGCAAGCTGGCCGAAGGCAGCATGTATGAAGTTGTCGGCGGGCCGCGCGAAGCCGATGGCTACGTGTGGTGGCAGCTGAAAGATCCTGCCGACGGCGTCACCGGATGGGGCGCGCAGGCGTTTTTGAAGGCGGCACAGTGAGCGGTGAGCGCGGTGAGCGGTGAGCGGTGAGCGGTGAGCGGTGAGCGGTAGATGATGTAGCGCTATCCACTCACTGACAACCGCACACCGTCTACCGCTCACCGACCTGCTAGATATTATTCAACCGTGCATATTGCCCGATCAGATGACCGAGAATGACTTGGATCAACGGCGCCGCTGCGAGAATGACGATCCAGCCCAAAATCGGAATTGAACCGATTAAGCCAATCACAAGACCCAGACCCAGGCCTACCGCGACAATGGTGATGTATTGGCCGCTGTTTTTGCGCGCAATGGCAAGCACTTCTCCAATGCGCAAAGCGCCTCCGATGCTGCGTGTCTTGATGAACTGCATCACAATCGCCGGCTGCAGATAAGCCAGAAACAACCCATAGATCAGCGAAATGCAGCCGATCGCAATGCCGAGCAGGCCCATGCCCGCGCCCAGCGCCTGGGCCGTGTCGCCGCCGGATTGGTCGGCCACCGCAGCCAAACCGCCCATGCCGGCGGTCATCACGCACAACAGCAAGAAGATCGGCAAGCCAAGCACCAGAAACACCACGGCCAGCTTCAGACCTTCGACCAGCTTGCCGCCAATGTCGTTCCATTCTGGCAGCGGCAGATCGCGCCCGGCGACGTTGTTGCGCACAATTTCAAGCATGTAGCCGATTCCGGCAAAATTCAACACCGGCACAAGATTGACCAGCGCGCCAATGCCGATCTTTTTCATCCAGTCCGTGTCTTCAAATGGATGTTGAATGGCGCGAGAGATGTTCAGGCTTTGTTGTTCGATCATTGATTAGTCTCCAAAAAGTGATGTAGATGAATTAACGCGAAACGGCATGGTATCGCCCGTACGACGCATCAAGCTGCGTCTAGTCCCCTATTCTGCTACGAAGTGGGATATGTGGCGAGCCGCTTGTCGTGGGCGCGCTGCCGCAGGCGGGACAGACGGCCGTGCAACTCGGAGCGCACGCGCTGCAGATCGATCGTCAGCAGGCGCCCGAAACGCATCAGCTGTCTGCCATTGCAGATCACCGTATCGACATCACCGGCTCGCTGCGAGTAAATCAGATTTGCAAGCGGGTCATGCCGTGGAAAGACGTGCGCGCCGTCCTGGCGCAGTAGCGCAATGTCGGCCAGCTTGCCCGGCGCGAGCTCGCCGATGTCCGGCATGCGCAACGCAGCCGCGCCGCCGCGATACGCAATGTCAAGCAAATCCTGGATGGGCATGCGCGTGGCGTCTCCGGATGTTTGCTTGTGATCCAGCGCCAAAGCGCGCATCTGCTCAAGAATGTCGAGCGTGTTGCTGCTGACTGCGCCATCAGTGCCCAGTCCCACGGGCACGCCGGCGGCGCGGAACTCGCGCACCAAGGCGGTGCCGGTGGCCAGTTTTTGATAGGTCTTGGGGCATTGCGCCACGGCGGCGTCATGCACGCCAAGCAGCGCAATATCGTCTGTGGTCATGCCGACGCCGTGCGCGAGCAGCACGGGCACATCGAGCACGCCCGCGCGTTTGAGCATCTCCACCGGCGTGATGCCGTGCATTTTCAAGCTGCGCTCGCGCTGCTCGTGGGTTTCGCTGCAGTGCGTGTGAATGCCCACGCCCAGCTCTTTGGCGCGCACCGCGCTGGCGCGCAAAAAGGCTTCGTCGCAGGTGTACGGCGAATGCGGGCCAAGCCAGGTGGCGATTCGTCCGCCCGCCCCGCCTTGCCAGCGCTTGACGAATTCCGACGTTTCATCGATTTTGGCTTGACCCTCGGCGCCAAACATCGCCCAGACAATATTTGCGCGCGTGCCCGCCTCCTCAACAGCCTGCGCCATCTGATCGCAATAGAAGTAGTGATCGGCGACGGTGGTCACACCGCTTTGGATCATCTCCGCCAAGCCCAGCAGCATGCCCCAGTAGACATCTTCGGCTTCCAGATTGACCTCAAGCGGCCAGATGTAATCGTTGAACCACGATTCCAGCGGCACATCTTCGGCCAGTCCGCGGAACAACACCATGGGCACGTGCGCATGGCAGTTGATGAGTCCCGGTATGGCGAGCTGGCCGGTGACGTCGATAAACTCGCGCGTTTGGTCTCGGTCGATTCGGCCAGCCTTCTCGATCACGCTGATGCGGTTGCCGGTAATGGCAATGTCGCGATCCTCTTCCACAACATGGCCGCCATCTTTCCGCACTAGCACGTCGCACCCGGAAATTAGCAGATCGAACATGGGCAAAGTATATTAGAAGCGCGGAATGCTGAGCGCGGAGTCCTGAGTGCTGAGTCCCGAGTCCTGAGTCCCGGGTCCTGAGTGCTGAGTAGGCAGCACTTGGAACTCAACGCTCGGGACTCAGCACTCAGCACTCAGGACTCGAGACTCCGCCCTTCCGTCTTGTCCGATGAACTTAACGAATCTCCTCAAATTTGATTACTGGCTGGATGCGTCAGTCACTGCGCAACCTGCGGGCCGCGCCATGTGGCTGGCCGCGGCTGCTTGCATCGGCGCCGCGCTGTTTTGCATGCTGATGGCGCGGCAGCGGCGGGCGATTTTTGTGCCGTTGGCGGCGGCTGCGGGCATCGCGGGGGCGGTGGCGCTCGGCCGCATCTTTCAGATCCCGGTGCTGGGCTGGCGCATCGGCTGGCTGCTCGCAGGGATGGTGGCGACGATGCCGCCGCTGGCGCGCGGCGCGCGGTCGGCGGCGCAAGACGGCCTGTTTTCACATGCGTTCGCCGCTCTGGCGTTCAACCGCGTGGCGACGGATGCGCCTGATTGGCGACCGTCGACCGCGCTGCTTTGGATCGCAGCGCACGCATTTGCGCTGCTGGTCACTTTCGCCAATTTGCCACCATTTCAAATCGCCAATCTGCGCGCTTGGTTTGCACTGCCGCTGCTGCTGGCATGCGCGCCGCTGCTATTTGCGCGGAGTCGCAAGCTGCGGCATCTGGCCGGCCTTGCGCCGCTCACCTATGCCTATGCCGTTGCCACGTTTAGCGCCACCCGGCTGCAAATCGACGGCCCGTTGAACGGCCTGTTGTATCTGCCGTTGGCGCTCATTGTCAGCAGCGCAATCGCCATCGCAGCCGTGTGGCGACAAACCCGCTCCGCCGACGAGGCAGGCTTTGTGCGGGCTGGCGCGGCGTTGCTGGCGGCGGCTAGCCTGGGCTGGTCGATTTGGGCGGCGGCCAGTTTG
Source organism: Chloroflexota bacterium (assembly GCA_031368515.1). Taxonomy (GTDB): domain Bacteria; phylum Chloroflexota; class Anaerolineae; order J036; family Brachytrichaceae; genus CANJQH01. The sequence goes on along the minus strand of JANMNW010000421.1, from coordinate 7,801 downwards.
CGCACGCATGGCGTCAGCGGCAGCGATCCCTATGCCTACACGCAGATGGGCGTTGATCTGGCCGAGCGCGGCACGCTGGTGCACACGTTTCCATTGGTGCGGCTGACCTATGCGCTCAATATCGATTCGCATCCGGTCACCCATATCGGCTATCGCATCCCGGCTGATGTGCGGCGCGTGGCGCCAACCGTGTGGCCGATCGGCTATGCCTGGTTTACTGCGCTGGCCTGGCGCATTGCCGGCGAAATCGGCGTGTTCTGGCTCACGCCAATATTCGGAATGCTCGCGCTGGCCGTGATTGGCGCGTGGGCGCGACTCATGACTGGGCGGATGGGCGCGGCGCCGGCGGCCGCCATCTCCGCGCTATGCGTGTTTCTCACGGCTACTTCGTATCAACAGATCGAGTGGCAGATGATCCCCATGGCCGACATCGCATCGCAGGTGTTCTCCATCGGCGCGCTGATGCTGGCATGGCTGGGCGGCCAATCGACTGTGCCACGCCGCCGCATGGTGTGGGCGCTGCTTGCCGGGGCGGCCCTGGGCATGGCGTTCAACATTCGCTACACGCAGGTGCTGATCGCGCCGGCGCTGGCATTGGCGTTGTGGCCGGCGACTGGCGCCCAACGGCTCAGCCTCCGCCTTTTGCCTGTACTGGCGTGCGGCTTTGCGGCATTGATGTGCGTGCTGCCCACCTTTTGGTATCACTGGACCTGGTTTGGCCATCCGCTGGCGACTGGCAGCGAGGAGCTGAGCAATTTTTCGCTCACACGCATGCCGGAAACGGTGCTGCGCGCGTTGAACGATTGGAACTGGGTGCGCGAGTATGGCTTGCTGACGCCGTTGATGATCGCCGGCGCGGTGGCATTCTGGCGCCACTGCCGCCGTGAATCGCTTGTGACACTCGCCTACATCCTGCCCGTTTTTGCCCTGCACGCGTTTTACGACTACCTGCGCCTGCGCGACTTGCTCTCGATCTTTCCGGCTCTCAGCCTGTGCGCGGCCGCCGGCGCCGTTGCCGTGTGGCGCTGGTGCGAACAGCACGGCCATGCCTTGTTGCGCATCAGCGCGCTCTTTGCCATCAGCTTTGTGTTTGTTCTGCGCTCGATGGAATCGCTGGCGATGCCGGCCACGCGCGGCTTCAGCGCATTTGGCTATCTGGTGCGCGAGCAGCGCGCCTCGTTTGATCGCCTGAGGCAGCTGACCGAGCCGGATGCCGTGATCGGCAGCTCGCTCAATTCCGGCGCAGTCGACTTGCATGCTGGACGGCTGACCTTCCGGCCTGGCGTGTGGGAGGCACGTTCACGCGCGCTTTTTGTCGGTGCGTTGCTGAGCGAAGGCCGACCGGTCTATGTGCTCATCGACGGCGAAGACATGCGCACGGCCGAGGCGGATCTGCGCGCGCGGTTCAATCTGACCGAAGTTGCGCGGCTGGACATGCCGTATTTTTTCAAAGGCAGCGGCTCAGAAAATCGGGCGGTGCCGTTGTATCGCATGCGTTAAGGTCATTCGCGTTCACCCGCTACAATTTCGCCATGCGTGATCTGTTGGTCGTTATTTTGAGTTACAACACACGCGACTTGCTGCGCAATTGCCTGCAGTCGTTGCGTGCACAGCCCGACGTCGACTACGCAATCGTCGTCGTTGACAATGCCTCGTCCGACGGGAGCGCGGACATGGTTGAGCGCGAGTTTGCGAACATCACGCTCATTCGCAACCCGCTCAACAACGGCTATTCAGCCGGAAATAATATTGGCCTGCGCGCATTTGGATTTCCCGGCGCCGGGCAGGCGCGCCACATCATGCTATTGAACCCGGACACCGTCGTGCCAGCAGGCGCCCTGGCCGGGCTGGTTGCCTATCCCGACGCGCACCCGGATGTGGGCGTGGTGGGTCCCCGTCTGCTTCTGGAAGACGGCACGCTCGACAAAGCCTGCCGGCGCGGTTTCCCGACGCCGCAGGTGTCGTTCTATCGGCTCACCGGAATTAGCGCACTGTTCCCAAAAAGCGCCCGCTTCAATCGATACAACATGGAATATTTGGACGAGCGCGTGCAGGCCGAGGTGGATTCGGTGGTGGGCGCGTGCATGCTGGTGCGCGGCGAAGCGCTGGCCAAAGTAGGGTTGCTGGACGAACAGTTTTTCATGTATGGCGAAGACCTTGACTGGTGCCTGCGCATCAAATCGGCCGGCTGGCGCGTCGTATATTTTCCGGACGTGGTGGTGCATCACATCAAGCGCGCAGCCAGCCGCAAGAGCGCGAAAGCTGATTTCGAGTTTCAGCGCGCGATGTGGCTGTTTTATCGCAAGCACTATCGGGCGCGGACGCCGGTTCTGGTGGACGTGCTGGTTCGGCTGGGGTTGTGGGCGCGCGGCGGTGGCGCGTTATGGAAAGAGATGAACGCTTCGTAGAAGGGTCTTGACCTTTCCCGTCTGCAGGTCCACCATACTGGCATGGCTACCTCCTCGCAAATGCAGATGCGCGAAGCCTCTGGCGCCGGGAACGCCACGCGCCGCTTTCTCGACCTCATATTTCCCCCGCCCCGCAACTACGCGATCCATTGGTGCGACCAGCTTCTAGACGACGGCCTGCACGATGGGCATCCGCGCTTCACGCTCACTTTTCGCCAGCCGGGCACCCTGCGCCGCATGTTTGCCCCGCCCGTCGAGCTAAACGCCGCTGAAGCGTTTATCCGCGGCGAGTTTGACATCGACGGCGATATCTTCGCCACATTCGGCCTGATCTACAACTTGCCGGCATTGATTGGCCGCGCGCGGGCGCTGGCCGGCGTCGCAGCCGCATGGGCGCGCCTGCGGCACGACGCCGCAACGCTTCCGGAGATCGTGCGCGGACCCGCGCGCCTCTCTGGCCAGGCGCATTCACGCGCGCGCGACCGCGCAGCGATTCAATACCACTATGACGTGGGCAACGAGTTCTACGCGCTCTACCTTGACAAGCGCATGGTCTACACCTGCGCCTACTTTCCCACCGGCACAGAAGATATCGACAGCGCGCAACTGCTCAAGCTCGACACGATCTGCCGCAAACTGCGTCTGAAGCCGGGAGACCGCCTGCTCGACATTGGCTGCGGCTGGGGCGGGCTGGTGATGCACGCGGCGCAGCATTATGGCGCACATGCGCTGGGCGTCACGTTGAGCGAGCAACAACAGGCGCTGGCCGCGCAACGCATCGCCGCCGCCGGACTGTCGGCCACCGCCGAGGTGCGTTTGAGCGACTATCGCGATCTGGGCAATGCGTCGTTTGACAAGCTGGTCAGCATCGGCATGTTTGAGGCCGTGGGGCGCTGCCACATGCCCGAATACTTTGCGCACGCATTCCGCCTGCTCAAACCTGGCGGCGTTTTTCTCAACCATGGCATCTCTTGCCCGCCAACGCCGGCTCGTTCAACTGTCGCGCACTGGCTTCGCCGCGCCGTGTTGGGTGAAAACCTGTTCTCCGAGCGCTATATCTTTCCAGACGGCGAACTGCTGCCTGTCAGCGAGGTCAATCTGCTGGCTGAACGCGCCGGGTTTGAAGTGCGCGATGTGGAAAACTGGCGCGAACATTACGCGCTAACCTTGCGCCACTGGGTGCGCCGGCTCGAAGCGCGTCGGCAAGATGCGCTGCAGCTGAAAGGGGAAACGGTCTATCGCACTTGGCGCCTGTACATGAGCGGCGCCGCGCAAGGCTTTGACACCGGACGGCACAACATCTGCCAAACGTTGCTGTCGAAACCCATGCCAAACGGCGCTTCCAACTTGCCGCGAACGCGCACCGACTGGTACGAAAACTCCGGTCACACCTGAGTGTGACCGGAGAGTTGCCGCGCGCACGCGCGATATCTACTGCTGCGGCCGTTCGCCGATGGTCACTTGGATATCCTTCTCTGAACCGTCGCGCCACACGCGCACCGTAACCGTGTCGCCGGCTTTGGCGGTGTCGACAATGGCATCAAGCAATTCGTCCGACGAATTCGTGGCCACCCCATTGAAGGAAAGCACGACGTCGCCGCCGCGCGGCACTGGTATGCCATCGATAACCACAGTGTCATCGGCATTGCCGCCGCGAATGCCGGCTTTGGCAGCCGGGCCGCCGCGAATCACTTCGGCGATGTACGCGCCCCGCCCAACCGGCACGCCGAGATCCTGCGCATGCAAGCGCAGATCGATGCCGCTCATCGTCGCGCCGAGATAGGGCCAGCGCACGCGCCCGCCCTCCCGCAGCTGGCTCACGACGCGCTTGACCGTGTTGGATGGCACCACAAAACCGATGCCGCTGTTTGACGGCTGCCCGCCCACGCTGGACTCATTGTTGGTGCGAATGGCGGTGTTGACACCGATCACCCGGCCGCGCGAGTCGATCAGCGGCCCGCCCGAGTTGCCCGGGTTGATCGCCGCGTCGGTTTGAATAATATGCCGGTTGGCGAAGCGACTTTCGGTGGGCAGGCTGCGTCCCAGCGCGCTAATGATGCCCTCGGTCATGGTGCCTTCAAGCCCAAACGGATTGCCGATGGCGATCACACGCTGTCCGACCTTCAGCTGATCCGAGTCGGCCAGTTCCACCGCCACGAGCGCATCGGCCGGGCGATTGACCTTCAAGAGCGCCAGATCGCTGAACGGATCGCGGCCAATCACTTCAGCCGACTCCGTGCTGCCGTCGCTAAAGACCACACGCACGCCATCGGCACTCTCGACCACGTGATTGTTGGTTACGATATAGCCGGCCGTGTCAATTACAAACCCGGACCCCAGGCCGGCATCCACCTGGCCCTGCTCGCTTCGCTGGGAGATGCGAATGGACACCACCGCCGGGTTGACCCGCTCATACAAGTTGATCAGCACCTGCTCTTCGCTGTCAAACTGCACGCGTGCGGCTTCAGGAACTGCCGTCGGCGTTGGCGCAGCCGGTGCTGCCGGGGCCTGCACCTCAACTACGGCCGACTCTGCCGTGGGCGACTGCTTGGATGCCCGGGTGGGCGCAGGCGCTGCGACGCTGGGCTCTGTCGCCGTGGGCACTGCCGCCTCGCGCTGTGCGCCGGTGCTGCCGCGCCGCAGCAACGACGATGCTGAAGGCAGAAAGCCGCACGCCATCGTCAATGTTGCCACGATTGCCGTGCCGGCTAGTATTTTTTTAGTGCTCATTGGAAACCACCTCGTGATTTATGTGTCTCTATAATTTGACTGCGCCATGATGCGCAAGTACTGTTTGATTGTCGTTAGCATCGTGAGGTGCGCCTTGAATTACGGTTAAAGAATGACGAAATGAATGCGGTCGACCCTCTCGAACAACGGGATCCGTGGCGCGCGGCCTGGCAGGCGGTGTCGCACGATGCCGTCCTGGCCTTGCTGGCGCTGGTGACCGGCGCCGGGGCGCTGGCGATCATGCTTTTGCCGCAGGCGCCGGCCAGCGCCGACGCCATTGCCTACAACCAATGGGTGGCGCAGGCCCGTCTGCGCCAGGAAACCCTGTTTGACGTGTTGCAGGGCCTCGGACTAACCAGCGTGGCCGAAAGCGCCTGGTTTCGCATCGCCGCCATCGCCCTGATTGCAATCGGTCTGGCCCGCCTGCTCGACCGCGTCGTCTCGCTGGCGCGCGCGCGCGGCGCCGGGCCTAATTATGACGAGGTGCGCGCACGCGTGACCAGCGACGCGCCCGCGTTCGATGCCATGGCACAACGCCTGCGCAAGCAAGGCTATGCCATCGTCATCTCGCACGACCAACTGCACGCAACGCGCGCGCCGTTGGCCGAAACGCTCTCGATTGTGATGCATGTCGGCGCGATACTGACCGCTTTGGGGCTGCTGATCAACGTCATTTTCGGCTGGGACGCCAGCCAGCAAGCGCTCGTGCTGGAATCGCCAACGGTGATCAACAATGAAGTCACGCTGACGCTGAACCCGGTCGAGCTGGACGCCAAGCGTGTCGTGGTGGGCATCGAACCGGGCGCTGTGTTTGCCAACCTGGCACAAGGCGACGAAGCCCGTGCGCGCGATGTGACGGTCAGGCTGATTGCGCTGCAGTCGGGCTTTCGCATCCGCGCCACATCCGCAGACGGCACTGCATTGGGCATCCGCACGTCAAACTACCTTTCGCCAACCGAATACGCGCGCGTGATGTTTGACGAGCAAGGCAGCCTAAGCGTGCAAGTGCCGGATGGGCAAATGGTTTTGACGGTGCTCAAAGGCGAGCCCGGCGAAATTCAGGCGTTTGGGATCGGCTCGGCAGCGGAGCTGGCACGGGCGCCGCTGGCGGAATCGATCACCATCGATGGCACAACCTTTTCCCTCGAACCCAGCATTGGCGCGCTGGTCGATGCGCAACGGCGGCCTGGCAATCTGCCGGCCTGGGCGGGCTTGCTGCTGCTGATCGGCGGCGCAACCGGATCCTGGCTGCGGCCGATCCGGCGCCTGCGCGTCAAACACCACGGCCACTGGACCGAGCTGTATGCCAGCGGGCGCGGCGTACGGGCGGATGTGATCGACGCCTTGCGCATGGCCCCAGGCGCTGAGGCGAAAAATGCTGGCAACCGGGCGGGCGACGCCATATAATTAGCGACCCGATTCAGCATATTCGGCGCGTCGGCAAGCCGCGCCCGCACATCAAGGAAAAGACATGTCAGGACACAGCAAATGGGCCACGATCAGACGCGCCAAGGGCGCGACCGATGCCAAGCGCGGCGCGGCGTTTACCAAGCTCGCGCGCGAGCTGGTCGCCGCAGCGCGTGAGGGCGGCGGCAACCCGGAATTCAACGTGCGCCTGCGCCTTGCCGTGGACAAGGCCAAGGCCGCCAACATGCCCAAGGACAACATCGAGCGCGCCATCGCCCGCGCCACCGGCCAGGGTGAAGACGCCGCGGTGATTGAGGAAGTCACCTATGAGGTGTATTTGCCGCACAAGGTGCCGGCGCTGGTGTCCGTGATGACGGACAACCGCAACCGCTCGGTGGCCGATGTGCGCAAGTTGATCACCCGGGCGGGCGGCCAGTTCGACGGCGCAGCAGTCGCCTGGCAGTTCAACCGCAAAGGCGTGATCGTGATCGAAAAGACACCTGCCATTAAATTTGATGATGTCTTCGAGATCGCATTAGAAGCCGGAGCCGAAGATATTCAGGACGGCGACGAGGCCATCGAAATCACCACCGAACCCGAAACCTTTCGCGCCGTGCGCGACGCGCTCGTCAACAAGCACGTGGCGCTGGCATCGGCCGAGCTGGCTATGGTGCCAACCACCGCAGCAGAACTGGATGAGGAAAAGTCCGAGCAAGTGATGACGATCATCGATCAGCTGGAAGAGCTGGATGATGTGCAGACGGTCTATCACAATTTGCACATGGCCTGAGCGCCCTCATGATCGTCCTCGGTATCGACCCCGGCATTGCAATCTGCGGTTATGGCGTGGTCGAGGAACAGCGCAATGGCAATTTCGCCATGCTTGCTCACGGCACAATCGAAACGCCAAAGACCGATGCCGTGCCCAAACGCCTGCATACCCTGCACACCGAGTTGACAGCATTGATGCGGCAGTGGCAACCCGCTGAAGTGGCCGTCGAGGAACTCTTTTTTGCGACCAATGCCAAAACCGCAATCGTGGTTGGCCAGGCCCGTGGCGTAGTCCTACTGACCCTGTTCGAATGCGGCACGGAGATTCACGAATACACGCCGTTGCAGGTGAAGCAGGCGGTGTCCGGCTATGGTCAGGCCGACAAAAAACAGATGCAAGAGATGGTGCGTCTGCTGCTGAGGCTGGACAAAATCCCCAAGCCCGATGACGCGGCGGACGCGCTCGCCATCGCCATCTGCCACGC